>CAYGNA010000034.1:13379-19821 GCA_964351065.1 uncultured Pseudomonadales bacterium | reverse complement strand
CCGTAGCAGATTTTGACTCTCCGCTGTTGCTGGCAATCAGGCAAAAGTCAGCAGGACTTGCCAGCGCGCTGGTAGCCAGCGCAGGCAGCGAGCATCGCACTGACGCTATAGCCTACGCACTGGACCAGGCAGACCAATCCATAATTCTTGCTCTCTCTCTGCAGGACTCAATTTCAATTGCACGACGCGCTTATCTCGAGAATCTGGTACGCACTGGTGCAGGAAATTCGCTACTCAATCTGGCAGCCATATCAGGAGATGAAGTGCTGCTTGATTCTCTGGTCAAGGACAATCCCAAAAGCCTCTGGATGGAAACACCCAACAGGTCGTCCGCTGAAGAACTTTATCTCCACGGTCACGCCGATCTTTTACTGAAACACCTCAACGATGGCACGCCTGCAGAGGTAGTAAAGCGTCTGGCGGACGCTTCCCTGGCGGCGAATGACGCAGAGTTCATTATTGTTCTGGGAAGACAAGCGCCTTCAGTGATGCACAAGCTGGGACCAGAGACGCTATTGAAGAGCCTGTTTGCCAATGCGGATGTAAGCCGTTCGCTACTCGAACTAAACAGCAGTAGCACCAGCGACTACCAGGACGACAAAGGCAGGAGCCTCCTGATGCAGTCGCTTCGATATCGTAACCTGGACATGGCAAGACAACTCATGCCGAGAGCTGTAGCGGGTAAGGAACGCACCCAGGATAAGCACAATCGATCACTGCTCTGGTACATCGTTACCTACGGCGATGCCGATATGTTGGGGCGCATGTACTACCTTACGAACACGATTAACAGCGCTGATAACTCAGGCTATACGCCGCTACTTCAGGCCGCCCGAAGAGATGCAGCAGACATGGTTATTGCCGCGCTCGATCTGGGGGCTGATGTCAACGCACAAAGTCGCGAGGGTAATACTCCACTGATGCTTGTATCAGCCCGATCGCCGACACTGGTTTCTACAATGCTTGGCAAGGGGGCTGACCTGCGTGTCCGAAACGCAAACTCCAACACGGCATTGATGATCGCTGCCGAGCAGGATTGTCTCGACTGCGCAAAACTACTGCTGGACGCCGGCGCAAATCCGAGACGAAAGAATGCACAAGGTGTTTCTGCCATCGACATGACAAGCAACCCGGGGATTAAAGCACTATTAAAGTAGTACCACGCCGCGCTCTTTGGATTGCAGCCTCAATATCTCCTTTAGTTGTCAGCGCTCAACTACGAAGATCTTCTTTCAGCAGGTCACCTTCATGATCCCAGGCAGGCCCTGAAACAACCCCGGTTTCAAGGTCGGTGTGCGTTCGCCAGAGCAGGGAAGGAATATCGAGCTTTTCCGGGCAGCGCGGCTCGCAGTCACCACATTTTGTACAACGATCACCCTTCTGCCCCAGGATCCATGCACCCCCGCTACCGACCTTGGCATAGCGCCCCTCAGCATAGTCTTTCATTGCGAAGGCACGATTCATCTGCCCCCAGTTCAGCAGGCCAGGTATGTTGATGTTCTCCGGGCACGGCAGACAGGCATTACACACAGTACAAAAGTCGTCACCCAATACCGTGCGGTAGCGGTCTTCGACCTGGCTCAGCACCTGGTCAAACACCGCTCTTTCATCCCCCTTGCCCTCATAATCCTGGGCAATGAGATTATCCTTAATCTGCCCAGGCGTCGCCGGTCCAAAAGACAACGTATGCACCTCGGGTTGATTCAGCAGCCACATATGATTGAACGTCATTGGCCGCAGCGGTTGACACGCCTCAATAAGCTCGTTTGTCGGTGATTGCAACTTGCCGCCCTGATTGTTGGGACTGATGATAAATACGCCCATATCCAGCTCTGCAGCCCGGTCAATGACATGCCGAAGCCCCTGGTAGAAATAGTAATAATGGATATTGATCGACTCGAATTCGTTGGTGTTAACCAGGTCCATCACGCCTTTGGGGTAGCCGTGGGTAGAAAAACCAAAGTGCCTGACCACCCCTTCTGCCATCAGTTTGCGAACGTAACCCAGGCAACCATCATCTTTCATGGCGGGCGCAACTGTTTCCAGGCTGCCAGGGCCATGAAAATCCAGGTTGTCCAGGTAGTCCAGACCCAGGTGTTTCATCGAGATATCGAAGTTTCGCTTAAATTCATCGACATTCGATGACGGACCAATTTTGGTTGTGATGTACAGACTCTCGCGTGGCTGCCTGCTGAAGATGCGTTTCAGCGCTTTGCCAACGCGCTCCTCGGAGTTACCGTAGCCCCGTGCGGTCTCGATATGGTTGACCCCGAGTTCAACCGCGCGCTCAATAGTCGCGATGGCATTTTCCTCCGGACTCTCTCCGGTGAACTGCATACAACCCAGTGAAAACTGGGAGAGCATCATTTCTGTTCTGCCGAAGCGACGATACTTCATCAAGTTGACCTGCTGCGTAGCGAAATTTTATTAGGCCAGATTCACCAGCCGCCTTCAATCGATGGCAATGCAACGACAATCGACGAGGCTGGGACACGCACCATCATAGAGCGTCGAGAATTTTTACATGAAGCAGCACTCTGCCTTGCCAGATGACCAGGACATCGAATATTACGTTTAAAATACAATGACTTACAAAGTTCTATTACGCTTGGCGTAAATCTTGCTCTTACTTAGGCAACCTTCACTATCTATCCACAAAGAGTATTGCAGATGAATCGACAGGCCGGTTATTGGGCTTCGGGCCCAGGCAGAACAACAACCATTATCACTGGCGCGCTGTTCGCGGCAGTTGTATCCAGTCCAGCGCTGGCTATCCCGTATCAGATGCACATGGATAACGTCGACAACCTGCTCAACTGGTCCGCCATGGACGACGCAATCGGTGACCTGTACGACGCCTCCGGCACAAAACAGATTGAGGTCAGCTACGCCGAACGCGTTAACTTTGGCAACACCACATTCGGAGACCCTGATCCACAATTCTGGCAGGCGCCTGAATATGGTGACGGGCACGCCGCCATGTTCGCCAATGCTGGTGGTACAGAGGTGCTAGAAGTTGAGATTACAGGCCTCAACGGCAATCTGGTGAGCTTAAAGGAAGTGGTCATGGGCCGCTGGTATCCAGATGGAATCAACACCCTGGGATCCAATTGGGCCGTCTATGACGATAGCTGGAATCTGCTGGCGAGCGGCAACACGCTCATGACCGAATACATTGACTACACGATTGATCTCAGCACAGCGCTGTTTGAGACAGTACGATTTCAGATGGGTGAAGACAATTGGGACAACGGACTCATTGCCTTCACTTACGAAACGGACGTGGTGGGCACCATGGATTTGTCAATTGACAACAACAACACCCCAACACCGTCACTGCCAGGTTCTGGTCCAGCAACAGCGGTACCGGCCCCAACGTCTATTGGCCTGCTTCTGCTCGGTCTGCTTGGCATGAGAGCCAGAGCCAAACAGCGCGCCGCCTGACAACTGTAAAGGCAGACTGAAAAGCCAGACTGAAAAGCCAGACTGCAGAGCCAGACCCCATCAGACTCACCAAGAGCAGGACGCGCCAATAACCGCGCCCTGCTCTTGATGGTCTAGAAACGTTGGTCTAATAACGGCTGGTCTAAAAACGTCACACACTTTAAGCAGGCTCACACCCCCCATCTTTTGCTTACACCACAGGGAGTCAATCGCCCAGGTAAAGTGCGGTTGATTTAAAGTGTGTGTCGCTGATTTACCTGTGACGCCAGACTCGCTGCAGACGATGTCGCAAGCGCTTTTGAGTTTATCAAGTTAAGTCACGACAATAGCTGCCTGCACCTGATTGGTTACTCCTGGGGAACAGCCATAGCGGGTACTTTTACCGGCGAACATCCGCAGTCGGTCAACAAACTTGTGTTATATGGTGCACTCTGGGTTACCGCCGGCGCGCGCTCCCGGCTAGAGGCCCAACTCGGGGCCTACCGCACCCACCTTGATTGTCGTCGGCGAGTGGGACAGGGAAACAACACCCGAGCAGTGTCGCCAGGTATTCGACCTGCGCGACCCTCTGCAGGGCACGCAAGCTGGCCTCCAACTTAAGAGGCCAGCTTGTTTGGGACCCGGATCGTCTCCTCCAGAGTGAGCGGGCCAAATGCCTGTCAGTTGCCAACCTCCTATTTGATAAAGAGCATCTCTTGATACTTGGGTAACGGCCAACACGCATCAGAGACATTACCTTCCAAACTGTCAGCATACGATCTAATCTCATTCATCAGGTCGCGTATGGTTCCAGCGCAGAAATTCATGTGCTCTTCTGTTGAAGCAAAGTCGTGTTGCCCAAGTGCCTCTTTGAGCTTCGACACAGCTGCCATCATGGCCCCGGCATCGTCGGCAACAGCCTGGGCCACGTCCGTGTTCAGGGTGACGCCCAGGGTTTTCAGACCAACACCCGTTTCGGACAGTTCTGATAGATAGGTAATCGCAGCGGGATAAATCAGCGTCGTTGCCATATCAACCACCAGTTTCGCTTCCACCTCAATAGACAACAGGTACTGCTCGGCATAAACCTCAAATCGGCTGGCGAGCTCTACATCGCTAAGGACGCCGGTGGATTCAAACAACTTGATCACGGCTGGGTCCTTGAAAGCAGGCAACGCATCTGCAGTTGTCGGGATGTTCTTTAGACCACGTTCCTCTACTGCCATTCTGTGCCATTCTGGCGAGTAGCCGTTACCGCCAAAGACCACATTGCCGTGCTCTTCCATGAGTTGCTTCAGCACATTGATCACGGCCTGGGGTTTGGCGACGCCATTACCTAACTCCGCCTCCAGTTTGCCGGCAATCCAGTTGAGCGAATCAGCGAGCATTGTGTTCATCGCCACCAGGGGACCCGAAACCGACTGGGAGGAGCCCACCGCGCGAAATTCAAAACGATTCCCAGTAAACGCAAAGGGAGAAGTCCTGTTTCGGTCACCTGGATCTCTGGTGAACTTCAGAATCTGGGAAAGTCCGAGATCCATTTCTCCACCTTCAGAAGAAGCCGTCAGCTTGCCCCCCTTGATGTCCTCGAATACGCCCTCCAGTTGATCCCCAAGGTAAACCGAGAGGATCGCAGGCGGCGCTTCATTGGCACCAAGACGGTGGTCGTTAGCCGCAGAAGCAATCACGGCTCGCAACAACGGTCCAAAAAGGTGAACACCGCGAATTACCGCACCACAAAAGAGCAGAAAGTTCAGATTGTCATGGGGCGTTTTACCTGGGTCCAGCAGGTTTCCCTGTGTCGAATTGCCGACAGACCAGTTCACGTGCTTGCCGGAACCATTGATACCAGCAAACGGCTTTTCGTGCAGAAGGCACATGAATCCATGCGCTTTTGCAGTCGCCTTCATTACCGTCATCATCAATTGCTGGTGATCTGCAGCAACATTGGCAGCTTCAAAATAAGGTGCGATCTCAAACTGGCCCGGTGCCACCTCATTATGGTGGGTCTTGGCCGGGATACCGAGGCGATAAAGCTTGTCTTCGAAGTCCTGCATAAAGACCTGGACGCGCTCTGGAATCGCACCAAAGTAGTGATCGTCAAACTCCTGCCCTTTCGCGGGTGATGCGCCAAACAGGGTTCGACCGGCGAGTAACAGGTCTGGTCGTGCATTCGCAAAGTTCAGATCGACCAGGAAATATTCCTGCTCAGCACCACAACTGGAGTTCAAGGTGGCGATTTCGGTTTCACCCATCAATGCCAGCACTTTCTGTGCAGCGTCGTTCATTGCAGCATTCGAGCGCAATAACGGTATCTTTTTGTCCAACGCTTCACCCGTCCATGACATAAAGACACTGGGAATCATCAGCGTTGCGCCGTTTGCCGTTTGCATCACATAGGCTGGACTCGTTGGATCCCACGCCGTGTAACCACGCGCCGCGTTGGTCATACGCAGACTGCCGTTAGGGAAGGAGGACCCATCTGGCTCACCCTTTATGAGAAGGCTGCCAGTAAACGCACTGATTGAACCACCATCGGGATTCGTGATAATAAAAGCATCATGTTTTTCTGCAGTGGCATTCGTCATCGGATAAAAGATGTGAGAGAAAAACTTCACTCCCTTCGACATTGCCCACGCCTTCATTGCGGCGGCCACCATGTCCGCTGTCGCAGCATCCAGGGGCGCACCGGTGTGTACGGTCTTTTTCACTGCCTTGAAGGCATCTTTGGACAGCGACTCCTCCATTTTGGCCAGATCGTAAACATCACTGGCCCAGATCTCGTTCAGGGGTTCGGGTGAAGCTACCAACATAGGCTGACGATTGGTTATCTGGGCAATAGCATTCAGGCGTGTTTCGTTTGCGCTCAATTTAGGTTCCTTTCATGAGATAGATTCGTGACTTTGAGCAGACCGCACCCAAAAGTTCAGCAAACTACCCAGCAATTTTCAGACCAACATGAACCCGATGCAGTCACCCACCTGTAAAAACCCGCTGCAATACAACCCCACAATACAAC
>CAYGNA010000034.1:0-13279 GCA_964351065.1 uncultured Pseudomonadales bacterium | reverse complement strand
CAATACAACCCCACAATACAACAAGGCGCACCCAGGACTTGTTAGCTCGCTACCAGCAATGGATTTAACCGTTGTGAGCCGCAATCAGGCGTCGTACTCTAGCCAAAACAAGAAAAACAACACGGGCCTCAAGATGCCGAACAACAGATTTCTTTATCAGCCCAAACAGGTCGACCAGATTACCATTCGACCTTTTTCCTTTGAGTTTCCAACTGATATCGACCCAAACTGGATTCCAGGTCACGCGGTTCGGGCACATTTCTTTAATGGTGCCTCACTAACCATGCCGTACCTGGAACCATTTCTTGTCAAGACGATGCGGGAAGCGTCAGAACTCATCGAATCTCCGGAACTGCGTGAGGACATCAGGGGTTTTGTTGGCCAGGAAGCCAGCCACTACAAGTGCCACAGGCGGCTGAACGACCTATTGAAAAATAATGGCCATCCCGAGTTGGAGGAAGTTGAAACTCGCCTCGACGCGGCCTACAAAAAGCTCTCCAGGCGGAGCCTGCGAACACGACTCGCCTACAGCGCGGGTTTTGAATGCATGACCAATGGTTTTACAACCTGGCTGATCAACAAGCGACGCCAGCTGTTTGCTGGTGCATCCCCCCACATTACGTCCTTCTGGCTTATGCACATGGTGGAGGAAACCGAACACAAAACTGTCGCCTTCGATGTGTACATGGCAATTTTCGGGCAATATTGGCCGCGTGCCTTTGGCGTATTCCACGGATCATTTCACGTAATTGGCTACAGTATTATCACCATGTTTGCCGCGCTGAAGAAGGACGGACGACTGGGTGAACCTGGATGCTACCTGGAGATTTTCACTGAACTCTGTTCCCTGTTGTGGAACGTAGGCCCTTTCCTGCTACGCGCGCTTCTCCCCTGGCATAACCCGCGTGGTGAAGCTGATCCGACATGGATGCTGGAGTGGACGAAAGGCCACGCCAGACTACCTGATGGTGCGCCGCTCCCACTGTTGGACACCGATGACCCAGCCATGCCGGTACCGTTTGCCTGACAAACAGGCAACCTGATTCCAACACGTTTCACAACTTACAACCGACCCCCGGAGGATTTATGGCAAGACTTCAACGAATAATGATAGGCAACGGACTGCTGGTCATACTGGCATCCATGCTTGCAGGCTTCATGCTGATGTTCGGCCTGCTTGGAGGGCTGGAAATCTGGCCGGGAACCATAGTATCCATTCCGGTTTATGGCACCACCGACGGTTGGGTCAGGGCACATTCGGGTGGCGCCATGAACGGACTGTTGGTGATTGCGGTGGCGCTGGCGCTGCCCAAGCTGAACCTCTCTGCAGGCAGGCAGCGTTTTGTCGCCTGGGGTTTCATTTACGTCGCATGGTCATTTACGGTGTTCTACTGGCTAGGTAATGCGGCTGGGAATCGAGCCCTCACGTTTGGCGACAATCAACTGGGGCAATCAGATATTTTTGGCATTCTGGGTTTCCTGCCCGCTTTACCCAGCGTTTTTGTTGTTGTCGTGTTGCTGGTCATCACCGTCATCGGCGTGTTTTCAGGTAGTCCCGAAGACGAATGAGCAATGGGACGACCACCTGAGGCAATGACCTTTGTCCTGTGGCAAACTCCAGACACATCCATAGGAGGCGATTGTGTCAGAAGAAAACGAATCCAACGAATTTGAATTTGACGAATCCCAGAACACCCTGCTCATCGATCTATCGAGCAAGATGCGCTTCGTGGGACTCCTGCTGCTCTATATTGGTGGGCTTAATGTCATTGCCGGTCTGGGGGTGCTGTTCTTCTTCGCCAACATTGAGGAAAGTATGTCCAGCATCCTCACCGGCATCATTCTGGCGCTGGTCGGATTCTGGACACGAAAGGCCTCTGCTTACTTTAAGGCTATCGTGGATACTGAAGGCAACGACATGACCAACCTGAATACCGCACTGGGCGAACTCAGAAAGCTCTACGCGCTGCAATACTGGGCGATTGTTGCGGCACTTGCGCTGGTCGTCGCAAACGTCATCTTCCGCTCTGCGACCATGTGACCCATTACTACTTTGCATCAGCAATTTAAGCCCGGCGACATCGAACTTCATACCGTTTTCCCAAACATGAACCTCAGCCCAGGCGATACCAGGGACTATTGATCGACCCAGACGGTTAAAGAGGAAGGTGCCAGTATCTTCCGCAAGCGTATCGTGCCGCTCCATGAACTCCTCCGCATCCCCCTCAAGGAATAGTTGGAACATATTGGTGTGCGGCAGGTCAGGATTATTTCGCGCACCGTCTATGGCTGCGAAGGCTGTCGCAATATCATGCGCCCCTGCTACCCGACCATCAATCTGTGGCAACACACGGTCCGCCTGAATATGTGCAGACACCACGTTGGGTGCCTGGGTATACAAATCGCCACCGTAGCGTCGCTGCCACATTCGACAGGTATTGATGAAGGGTTCAGACCCCATCAACATACACCCTGAGAGTCCGCCCAGATCTCTATAGAAGGATACGTAAACGGGATGAAACGGGGCGCCAATCCTGGCAAACGACTTCTGGTAAAACAGCCGGCACTGCCAGATACGGGCGCCATCAAGGTGAAGGGGACCTTGTTTGGCTCTGCCCATGTGCGGGTTTGGATAAGCGTTTCCCAGGATGGGAGTTCTCCGTCAAGTGGCCGATAGGGGGGTTCTCTTAATGATGCGCCATAGTCCCCCAAGGCATGAAGACGGCTGATTCTTTCCCGAACATGGTTGCCAGTCGCTGCTCAAAAAGTTTCAGGTACTCGTCGCTACCGTAGTTGTCTGGCGCCTCATCGCCCGAGAGGTGATCAACCAGGTCCTGCAACGTATCCCGGACGGATTTGCGCGGACCATGTCCTGGCAGGAGGTTGATACATTTTTCGATCAGGAGCATGTCAGTCATTCACTGTTTCCTGGAGCGTGCGCCAGTTGCATTGCCAGTTTACCGAGTTTTGGACTGAATAATTTTCTGGGCCATATTGAGCGGTAGAAAGTTGGTAAACTGTGCGCAGCAAACGACAACCAGGCCCCATTCATGGGTGAGATTTACAAGGGGCTTAAACGCCGTCACGTGTTTCACGTCGCGACCGATCACAAGGTCAGACGCGAGGCGGGGAGCAAATCAGAAAGCACTACCCGGATTGCAACATTCGCGCTAATACTCGTGAGTATCTGCGCGCTATACGGATGCGACCCTGGGCGGTCGAGCCTGCAGACGCCAAATCCTGCGCCTGCCACAACTGCGCCAGTTATATCTGATACCGATATGGAATCCCTGGTAACTGACCTGGACAAGTCCATCGCAGTATTGCCCTTTGTCGCGTTGTCGACGGATCCTGACGAGCAGCTTTTTGCCGACGGTTTTGCCGATACTCTGCTGCAAAAGCTGGTGCTGCTAGAGGATATCCGCGTCATCGCGCGCACGTCGTCCTTCAGATACCGGGGCGAAACTATGACCGTCAAACAGATTGGGGAAGCGCTGCGTGCTGCGACTTTATTGACCGGCGACATCCAGCGCAACAGTGATCAGTTGCATATAACTGCAAGACTGGTCAATACCGCTGACGGTAAGAACATCTGGTCGCAGACATTCGACGGAAGCCCCGCCGATGTATTTTCCATGCATACAAAGATTGTTGACGCCGTGGTCAAGTCGCTGCAGATCAGTCTGTCGGCAGAAGCAACCGCGCGACACAACAACAACGTCAGCACCTGGAGCTTCGAGGCTTATCGCGATTATTTGCTGGCAAATGAACAGTCACCAGCGATCGCGCTGGATGAACCCGATCTGGGAGAGCCAGATCCGGGGAAATTAAGGGAAAGCGCGGATAGATTTCTCAATCAGCTCGACGCTGTCCTGGCAATTGACCCGCAGTACGCTGACGCTCACCGTGCCAGAGCGCGGACCTATACCATGCTGGCCGGCCAGTCTCACGATGCAGAACGTAGGCAGTTCCTGACACAACAAGGTTTTGAAGCGCTGAATGATGCGAGGCGACTGGACCCCGACAACCCGCGTAATCTTCTCCTGTCTGCGAGACTGGCCCGCAGCAATGGCGCTCTTGAGGCAGCGGAGGCCGCCGCCCGTGCGGCCTTTGCAAGGTTACCCAACGATGCAGAAGCAGTCAGCACGCTGGCTGATCTCTTGTTGATCCAGGGCACAAAGCCTCTCGAACGACTGGAATTGGCCGCTACTGAAGCAGTCCTTGATCCCGGCAATACAACCACCTGGCGAAAACGGGCACTTGCCCTCGAAGATCTCGGCCGCAACGAGGACGCAGAGGAAACCATACAGGCCGCGCTTGCTCATACCATGGAGCGCCAACAGATTGCACCCGATCTGGCAAAACTCTATGGCCATCTCGGTCAACATGTCGATGCAGCAAAGACGCTGCTGGATAATCGTGGGCAATACGCAGCTGATCCTGGCGCCAGATTCCACAGTGCATGGATTGACAGTCTTGGCTACGTTGGGCTTTACCGTGACATGGAACAGGCTCTCAACGAACCAGGAGGCAGAGAGCAACGGCTACCTCAGACCATAGCATTGGCACAGGTACTGTTCGCACAGAACAGCGCTATTGGCGCAAGGCGCTGGCTTCAGCGCCGAACGCGCGAACAACACGACCCTGCATTGAGTTTTGTACTCGGCCAGGTCTGCTTCGAACTCGGTGACTTTGAATGCGCCATAAACAGCATATTGGCCGATCGACCAAACCTGGCCGACAGTCCGCAGCAAGCGCCAAACCTTCAGCGGCAAGCGGACTTTGAGGCAGCGCTAACGCTCGCATTCAGCTATAGAAACCTGATGCACCCGGCTGCAGAGCAACGTCTTATCAACGCGATGGCCGACTTTATCGAGTCCCGTACCACAGATGGCTACATGCGCCTGCCATTTTACTATTGGCCCAAATGGCATCTGCTGCTTGGATACCGGGATACCGCACTTGACCAGATCCGCGATCACATCCTGTTGGAAGATGATGCTTATATTCCGCTGTGCAGTTTCTGCAGCTTCGATTCACCGATGTTTGAATCAGTGCACGGTGACCCGAGGTTTCAAATACTGGTGGCGGAATACCATCGCCGAAAAGCGGCGGCAGCCACGCGCATTCAGGGGCTGATCAAAACGGCCGGGCTTTGAGTGACCCGGGGGAAAGCGACCCGGGGGAAAGCGATTACTCCGCCTGCTGCTCTTCGTCATCCAGCATAAAAAGATCACCCACAGGCACGTCGAAGACCCTCGCCAGGCGGAGCGCCGACTCCAGCGTCGGGCAAAACTTACCCTGCTCAATAGCAATGATCGTTTGCCTTGCCACGCCAATTGCGGCCGCCAGTTCCACCTGAGTCATCTCACCTTTCGCAAACCGGTAGTCCCGCACCCGGTTCAACACCTGACTTTTTCGCTTGACCATTAGCTGACACCCAGACGTGAATAGACGATAACTGAGCTATATTTCACGATGGAGGCCAGCACCAGGAAGGCAAGCCAGCAGTTGAGCACGAGTGATGCAGGCACAGGACTCAACGCAAGAAAAGGCACTGTCCAGAAGCCAGCCAGAATGACCCAATTGCCGTTTCGATTACCCAGCGCGTCAATTTGCCGCCCCCGCTCATCAATGGGCGCATCGATCTCTTCAATCGGATAGTGAAACAGGGCAACAATAATGTGACCAATCACCATGATGATGACCAACAGGACAACTGCGGCAAAGAAAGCGGGTATCAGTTCCTCCAGGCTAGCAGACCAGTTCAGATAGAAGTAACCACCAAAGACGAGGACCTGCCCCAGCACAACCACCATGGCACTCTCCTCAGAGTAGGTGACTGAAGAGCCATCGTCAGGCGCGGCATTGAGACGTCGTTGGCGAGACAGATAGGCGGCCACCAGTAACAGGCAGGAAAAGACCAGATGAATTGCAATATGGCCAATCGATGGTACGCCACCAGCAAAACGGATTATCAGCAATACGCACGGCGCCAGCGCAAGCAGCAACAGGCTACCGATCAGAAGCGCCTGCTCGGCATAAAATGCCCCGTTGCGCCGCTGCCTGTACAGGTTCACGGCAAAGCCACAAAGCAGCAAAACCCACAGGGCAACGCCCGCCAGACCGACAATTTCACTTGTTTCCATGAACATTCTCCATGTCATATAAACATTACATATGTCATGTTTATATGACACGAACAAAATGTCAAGTTTATATTACATGGCAAGACTGATGGATCTGGGCTTTTTAAGGCAGAGCCTATTATTACTGGACCGTTTCAGAAAGAGTCAGTCCGTTGCGATCACACGGTCCTGCCACGCGTTTTTTACATAACCACTGCCGATAGCCCTGAACGGCAACTCAAGGCCAAGGTCTGGCACCTGCAGGGCTATCCATGCCGGAAACGTATTGCTGTTCGGACCGGGCACAGCCTGGTAGTCATTGGGCCAGGGATAGCTGCGAGCCGCGGCATCGACCTCGGGGATTAGCCGCGCGGCTTCATCACCCCGTCGATCAAGCAAGAGTTCAGGTCGTTTCCCATACCAATAACGATCTGGCGCATCCTCAGCAATCCTGACAACTGAAAGCCCTCGATTTTTACGCCAGCCGATTACCTCATATACCGTGTAGCTCTGTGCGCCCGCTGGCTTCATTGCAATCCATGTGTGAATCGCAAACCAGCCGCGCCAACCCCAGGTGGATGCACCATAAACCTGGATGACCGCTTGATCTGTCGTTAGTGCCGGTGGGGCGATGCCCGCTGACTCGCGGCTGGCCGTACGATAGTCGCCGGCGCAGCCAACTAACGCGATGACACAAGAGAACAGGAGTATTTTTGCTGATCGAATCATTTCCATACTTTTACAGGGTGAATAATTTCTACGCAGGAAGGTGGTCAACGGTTCGGTCTGCCGCTCGTACGACAGTTCCAGAGGAAGATAGTGCTAGTGATCGTGACCGTGTTCGCGCGCCTGGAACAGCTCGGTTCTTGAGTCGAGCTCAGTGGGTGCTACAACACCTTTTGCAGCCAACAGTTTGGTCAAGGCGCAGGAAAATCGTTCGTAATACTGGTAGGAATCGGCCACCGTGTGGGTCTCTTCCCACTCGCCGATCTCGGCAATCAGCGTCTCGCGAAACTCATCCCATTCATAAAGCCCCGCTTCACATAAGGCCCTGGCCATACCAAAAACCCGGCCTTCCCAGGGGGCTTCAAAGGTGAGCTCACCGTTTTCCATCGGCGGCGCAAGTTTGCCATCAAGCTCCATTCACACGCTCCACCCCAATCATCGCATCCCGCGTCACCAGTTGGGCCAGATCTTCTTCCCGCATGCCCAGCGTCGACGCTGGCTGCTGTGGCAATACCATGTATCTGACTTCCGCACTGGAATCCCACACGCGAATTTCCGTATCACTCTCCAGCAGAAGCCCCATCTCGGCGAGCACAACTCTCGGTTCGCGCACGATGCGTGATCGATACGCGGGATCTTTGTACCAGCGCGGCGGCAAACCAAGCACTGCCCAGGGATAGCAGGAGCAAAGCGTACACACCACCGCGTTATGCACCTTGTCTGTGTTCTCCACCACAACCAGCTTTTCGACCTGGCCGCCGGTAAAGCCAAATTCTTCAATGGCTGCCGTGGCATCAACGAGCAAACGTGCCTTGAACTCAGGATCGTACCAGGCGCGTGCAACAACACGCGCACCGTTCATGGGGCCAACCCGTTCGTTGTACTGCTGAATCACAGCATCTACAGCCTCGACTGACAAAAAGCCTTTCTCTATGAGGATCGATTCCAGCGCCTCAGCCCGAATCGCCGGGGCGTCGTGCTCATGGTCGTGGTCGTGCTCATGGTCGTGATCACTCAAACTTCTACCCTCGTTAGATAGGGTTCAAACAGATCCAGGTAGACTGCAATTGCTTTATCTGTACCAGCCCCCCAGAGTTCAGTGCCAGCAAACATCACGGTGTACAGGTACTGGGCCTGTTCACCCTGGCCATGCGCGTTGGTATCAGGGAAAACCCAGGTGTCATGGCAGGCATGGATCACGCCGCGCTTGCCGCGGGCGTATGCTGGCAGGCGAGTATGCCCGCTCTTGACCAGCGTACTGGTCACTACTTCGTCGCCGGTTTCAAACGTTGCCTGACCGGTTGCGCTTCGTTCTGCACCCCGCGCCAATGCCGCTGGGCCCTGTGGATCTGGATGTGATGATGGTCTGGCGGCAACACGCGATGTGGGGGAGCCACCCAACTGGAGAACCCGCGCTGTGACTTCTTCTGTGCTCACGGCACCTGCCTCTACCAGCAGGGTTTCTATGCCACCCAGCCAGCGGCCGTAGTAGCCATCAGCCAGGTAAGAAACAGGATCAATACGTTCTACGCCATGACGGAACCGATCAGAATTGTCCCAGGCACCAGCGGCGCGTCCTGCGGCGGACATCGCAAATACTGTCGCTTCCCAGCGATCATGAAAAACAGGCTCATCAATCTCGCGCACTACAGGGCCAAAACCATGTTTGCCGCCCAGATCGTGGATGCCGTCCATCAGGTTAGCTGCCCAGCAGATCCGGGTCGTCCGCACCTTCCTTGACCGGTATCGCCAAATCTTCTTTAGTGATGTTCATCATCAGCAGCACGTTGGCAGCAACATAGATTGAAGAGTAGGTACCGATAACCACACCAATAATGAGCGCTTCTGCGAAACCCCTGATCATTTCACCACCAAGGGTATAGAGCGCAACAAGCACCAGCAGGGTAGTCAATGATGTGACAAGAGTGCGGCCCAGCGTTTGGTTCAGTGAAGCATTTATGATATCGGTGGGCGAACCGCGACGCATCCGGCGGAAGTTTTCACGAATCCTGTCGGACACCACGATAGTATCGTTGAGCGAGTAACCAATCACCGCGAGAATAGCGGCCAGCACTGTCAGGTCAAAGTCCCAGTGGGCAATGGAGAAAAGTCCAAGAATCACGACTACGTCGTGAATCAATGCAACCACAGCGCCTACCGCAAACTTAAGCTGGAAACGAAAGGCGATGTAGATCATGACCATGGCAATAGCGGTAAGCAGACCAATACCACCCTGGTTGGTCAGTTCTTCTCCCACGGCCGGCCCAACAAATTCAGAGCGTCGCAACTGAACCCCGACACTGGAAGCGTCACGCAGCGAACTCAGTACGCGATCGCCCAACTGGGCGTTTTCCTGGTCAGAGAGAGATTTTTGCGGCGGTACCCGCACCAGCACATCCCGGTCTGAGCCAAAATACTGCACCACGTGACCTGCATAACCCGCCGCCGTCAACTGTTCCCTGATTGCCTGTGGATCAACCGGTGCCTCGTAGGCCACTTCGACCAGGGTACCACCAGTGAAGTCCAGCCCCCACTCAAGCTGGTTGAATGCCAGCGATACAATCGACGCAATCACAAAGAGTGAAGAGACACCCGTCGCGACCATTCGGTACTTCATGAAATCAAAATTGTAAACGCGCATATCAGATGGCCAGTTTGGTGACTTTGCGGCCGCCGTAGATCAGGTTAATGATCGCGCGGGTGCCCATGATTGCCGTAAACATTGATGTCAGGATACCGATCGACAGCGTTACCGCGAATCCCTTGATAGGCCCGGTACCAATGCTGTAAAGAATGACTGCCACCAAAAGGGTTGTGAGGTTGGCGTCCAGGATAGTGACAAACGCGCGTTCAAACCCGGCGTTAATGGCGCCCTGGGGGGACATCTTGTTGGCCAGTTCTTCCTTGATACGCGAGAAGATCAGCACATTGGCGTCCACCGCCATCCCCACGGTTAACACGATACCCGCAATACCAGGCAGCGTGAGCGTGGCAGAGAGACTGGACATTACTGCAACCAGAAGCACCAGGTTTGCCAGCAACGCAATGTTCGCCGCGATACCAAAAACCTTGTAATACGCCAACATAAACAGCAGCACAAGGCCCAGGCCGACGGTGACAGAAATACTGCCGAGCTGAATATTTTCCTCACCCAGGCTGGCGCCCACCGTGCGCTCTTCGACAATAAACATATCTGCCGCCAACGCACCAGCACGCAGCAGCAGCGACAGTTCACGCGCTTCCGTTGCAGTGAGACCAGTAATGCGGAACTTGACCCCTAGTGCTGCCTGCACCGTCGCAAGGCTAATCACCCGCCGTTCGACATAAGGCTCGGGCACCAACTTGCGCTCACCGTCGACCGTCTTTAACACGTCACGTGTTTTGGTCTCAATGAAGATCACAGCCATGCGGCGGCCAATGTCGTTGCGTGTGGCGCGATGCATCTTTTCACCACACTCGCCGCTCAACGTGATGTTGGTCTGCGGCATACCCGATTCGGGATCAAAACCAACCTGCGCATCGATGACACAATCGCCGCGGATGATGATATTGCGCTCGAGCTGAACATTTCTGCCTTCGTAGTCATAAGGTAGCGTTGTTGAGCGAGGCGCGTCTGGCTGGGCTTCCATACGAAACTCCAGGGTTGCGACCTTGCCCAGGATTCGTTTCGCCTCAGTGGTGTCTTGCACACCCGGCAGGTCTACAACAATACGGCTACCACCCAGTCGCTGCACCAGCGGCTCGGCCACCCCCAGTTCGTTGACCCGGTTACGAATGGTTTGCACGTTTTGCTGAACAGCAAATGTCTCAATATCGTCGATGGTCTGCTGAGTAACCTGCAGCAATATAAAGTACGCAGCATCACTTCCTGTAGTGATCTGGAACTCACTGTAACCCGTTTGCAGCACTGTCCTGGCCTGATCGCGCTTTGCCTCATCGTCAAAGGAGACCTTGAGCGCCAGATTTTCAATGGCCACTTCGCTGTAGCGAATATTCTCGGCCCTCAACGTTGCCTTGACCGCATCTTCCAACTGCTCAATGCGGGTCTCAACCGCCTTGTCGGTGGCCACCTCCAGCAGGAAGTGGACACCACCGCGCAGGTCCAGGCCATACTTCATGGGCTCGGCACCAATACTTCGCAACCACGCCGGCGTGGTTGGCGCTGAGTTGAGCGCCACCACGTAGTTACCGCCCAACTCATGCAGGGCAAACTCAATGAGTTCTTTGCCGCGCAGTTGGGTATCGTCATTTGGTACTCGAATGAGCGCGTTGCCACCATTAAGCTCGGAGCCAATGATGGTCATGCCCTCTTTTTCAAGCGCATCAACCGCCGTGTGCATCACTGACTCGCTGACAATACCGCCACTGCTTTCAGCAGAAATCTGTATCGCAAAGTCGGGCGGGTATATGTTGGGGAGAGCATAAATAATGCCGAGCACAAGCACACCCACAATAAGCAGGTTTTTCCATAGTGGGTAGGTATTTAGCACCGTGATTCCAGGTTAGATTTGTTTGATGGTGCCTTTCGGCAGGGCTGCAGCGACAGCGTGCTTTTGCAGCTTGACCTCTACGTTATTGGCAATTTCTACCACCAGGTACTGTTCTTCTACCTTGGTGATTTTGCCGAGCATACCGCCATTGGTGACCACCTCGTCGCCCTTGGCAAGGCCACCCACCAGTTCGCGGTGTTCTTTGGCGCGCTTGCTCTGGGGACGCCAAACGATAAAGTAGAACACCAGTGCAAATGCCACGATGATGAAGATGTCGAGACCCGGCAAGGGGCCGCCGCCGGCAGGCGCAGCATCTGCTGCCATGGCGCTGGGAATAAAGAAGTCAATCATGTGGCTGGTAACCTCAAGCGTGCAAAAGACGCGTATTTTCTATGAATTGGGGGCCTACTGGCAAACGATGCTTCATGTTATTCCTGCTGCCAGCCAGTGGTAATCGACTCGATATGGGGTAAAAGCTCCCCGACTTCAATGGCGCGGCGCATCCCAGCCATCAAATCCAGGTAATAAAAGACGTTATGAATCGACATTAGCTGCGGACCCAGCATCTCATTGCATTTATCCAGATGGTGTAAATAGGCCCGGGAGAAGTGGGTGCAGGTGTAACAGCCACAGGCTGAATCCAATGGAACATCCGCATCCTTGTGCACCGCATTGCGAATACGCACTACACCCGTGGACGTAAACAGGTGCCCGTTACGCGCATTGCGGGTGGGCATGACGCAATCAAACATGTCGACCCCGCGCCGCACACCGTCTACCAGGTCCTGGGGCGTACCAACACCCATCAGATAGCGCGGTTTGTCGGCTGGCAGTCGGGGTGCAGTATGCTCTACCACAGCCAGCATATCTTCCTTGGGCTCACCCACGGACAGGCCACCAATAGCGTAACCTTCAAAGCCAATCGAAAGCAGGCCCGCCAGCGATTCATCGCGCAAATCGTTGTAAATGCCACCCTGCACAATACCAAACAAGGCATTGTCACTTCGAAAACTGTCGCGACTGCGTTTTGCCCAGCGAAGAGAGAGGGCCATGGATTCGGCCACTGCTGGCTTCTCGGCTGGAAATGGTGTGCACTCATCAAACACCATGGCGATATCCGAGTTAAGCGTCTGCTGGATCTGCATGGACACCTCAGGACTGATAAAAATCGAATCGCCATTAATGGGGGACTTGAACTTCACACCTTCCTCAGTGATTTTGCGCATCTCACCCAGGCTGAACACCTGAAAGCCGCCTGAATCAGTCAATATTGGCTTATCCCAACCCATAAACCGGTGCAATCCACCAAACTTGCCAATAACGTCCGTACCGGGACGCAGGAAGAGGTGGAACGTATTGCCCAGCAGTATCTGCACGCCAATCTCGTCAAGCGACGCGGGCGCAATGCTCTTCACCGAACCGTAGGTACCGCAGGGCATGAAGATAGGCGTCTGCACCTGGCCATGCGCCAGGGTCAGTGTGCCGCGCCGGGCGGCGCCATCAGTATGGGTTACTTCAAATTTCACGGGCGGGTTTAACTGTTGGTTGCTGTTCGAAAAGGCGCCACCTTAGCTCAAAAAGCCGCCAATTTCCTGAAAAATTGCGTGGTGAAACTTTTCTGTCAGCGGGTGATAAGCATGGCATCGCCGTAACTGAAAAAACGGTAAGCCTCGGCAATCGCGGCCTGGTACGCATTCATGATGTTGTCGCGGCCAGCAAAGGCGCTGACCAGCATCATGAGCGTGGAACCCGGCAGGTGAAAATTGGTTACCAGCGCATCAACCGAACAAAATTCGTACCCGGGATAGATGAAGATGTCGGTTTCGCCGGTAAATGGCTGGATCTCACCGCTCGCCGACGCGGTCTCCAGGCAGCGAACCGACGTGGTGCCCACCGCGACAGCCCGTCCATTGGCGGCGCGACCGTTTCGTCCGG
>CAYGNA010000033.1:4069-19996 GCA_964351065.1 uncultured Pseudomonadales bacterium | reverse complement strand
GTCACGCACAAAGGCGCGGGTGAGAGGCCCCGCGCCTTTGTGCGTGACATCCAGAAAGCAACAGCGAACTTTCGGGATTCAGTCGATATCGTCGGCGGGGATCTCGATGTTCCGAGCACTATTACGGCAGCCATGGACCAGGTCACGGGCGTCTTTATCTGTTGCGCAGTAAATCCCAACCAGGTAGCCCAGCAAAATGCGGTGATCGACGCGGCCATGGCCAACGGCAGTCGTATAGTGAAATTGTCCGGGCTCGCGACTTTCCCTGACTCTTTTGTTGACAGTGGTCGCTGGCATGCGGAAACAGAGGCTCACCTGGCCAAGTCCGGACTACCGTTTACCTGCCTGCAGCCCTACTTCTTTATGCAGAACCTGGGTTTCCAACTGGCGCAAATCAGGAAGACAGGCATCCTGAAGAGTGCCGTTAAAACTGCTGCCATTGCGATGGTAGACGCCCGTGACATTGCCGCAGTGGCCGCAGCGCTGCTGCTCGACCCTGACCTGGCGAGTGGTGAGGTATTGCCACTTACCTGTGGCCGGTCCATGACTTATGAGGAAATCGCCGCCACCATGAGTTCGACCCTTGATATGCCTGTTCGTTTTGAGCCCCAGGACATAGAAGAAGTGGAAAAAAACCTCAGAAAATCTGGCCAACCTGACTGGCACATCGACATTCTGTTGCAGTTCAACCGCGCCTTCGAGGAAGGTTTGGGTAGTGAGGTTCACCCCGCGGTCTCCAGGATCCTGGGCAGAGCGCCACTCAGCCTGGCAGATTACCTTGCAGTGGCGACAACCCCGACGGGCGCGAGCAATCCATTCCCTTCATAGCTTCCTGGCTGCCTTCCGGCTACCAGGTCACTCCCACTCAATCGTCGCCGGCGGCTTGCTGGAGATATCGTAGGTCACCCGCGATATGCCGGCGATTTCATTTATGATGCGACCGGACACCCGCTCCAGGAATTCATAAGGCAGGTGCGCCCAGCGCGCTGTCATGAAATCGATCGTTTCCACTGCGCGCAGGGCAATCACATATTCATAACGCCGCGCATCACCAACCACACCCACGGACTTGACCGGCAGGAACACGGCAAACGCCTGGCTCACATGGTCGTACAGGTCTGCCCGGCGCAGTTCTTCAATAAAGATATGGTCTGCCTGGCGCAGCAGGTCCGCATACTGTTTTGTCACCGACCCCAGGATACGCACGCCCAGACCAGGCCCCGGGAACGGATGGCGAAATACAATCTCATGGGAGAGTCCAAGTTCCAGACCAATCTTGCGCACCTCGTCCTTGAAGAGTTCCCGTAATGGTTCAATCAGGCCGAGCTTCATGAACTCAGGCAGACCACCCACATTATGGTGTGACTTAATAACGTGCGCCTTACCACCCTTGTTACCAGCACTTTCGATGACGTCCGGGTAAATGGTACCCTGGGCCAGGAACTTGACGTTGTCGAGCTTGGCAGCCTCGCTGTCAAACACATCAATAAAGGTGTTACCAATAATCTTGCGCTTTGCTTCAGGGTCCTCAACATCCTCCAGCTTTTCGAGGAACATGGCCGCTGCATCAACTGCAATAATATTCAGCTTGAAAGTATTATCGGAGCCTTTACCCAGCATCTGGATTACCTGCTCACCCTCGTGCAGGCGAAGCAGGCCGTTGTCGACAAATACGCAGGTCAGCTGGTCGCCAATCGCGCGCGCCAGCAGCGCCGCCACCACAGAAGAATCAACGCCACCAGACAGCCCCAGGATCACCTGGTCAGAACCCACCTTATCGCGCACATCACGAATGATGTCCTCAACAATATTGGCAGCAGTCCACAGGCCTTCGCACCGACAAATATCAATAACAAAGCGGTGCAGTATCGCCATACCCTGTAGTGTGTTATTGACCTCCGGGTGGAACTGCACGCCATAGAAGTGCCTGGTCTCGTCGCTCATGGCGGCAAATTCTGTGGTCTCGGTTGAGGCCAGACCGCTGAAACCAGCAGGCACTGCCACCACCTTGTCGCCGTGGCTCATCCACACGTCGAGGAAGTGTTTACCCTCATCTGCCTCGTCGAAAATATCCCGCAACAGTTCACCATCACCATCAACCTGCACGCGCGCATAACCAAACTCCTGCTTGCTTGATGCCGCTACCTGACCGCCAAGCTGAAGCGCCATGGTCTGCATGCCGTAGCAGATGCCAAGCACAGGTAATCCCATCTCAAAAATGAATTGTGGTGCACGCAAGGTATTGTCATGGGTGACTGATTCTGGACCGCCAGAGAGAATTACACCCTGGGGGGCAAACGCCCTGGCATCTGCTTCGCTGATGTCAAAGGCGCGAATCTCACAATAGACGCCAACTTCCCGCACGCGCCGTGCAATCAGCTGCGTGTACTGGGAACCGAAGTCAAGTATCAGGATTTTTTCGCGATGGATGTCGGCCGTGGCTGAGGGACTGGTCATGGGGTGCCGCAAGCTCCAAAGTGCCGCATTATACCCCATCATGTATCATGAGCACTTCAGCAATTGGACAGAAATGTTATGCCCGACACGGGACCATCCAACCGCGAGGTGCTGTCAGTCACAGACATCAACCGTGCTGCGAGGCGCCTGCTGGAGGGTGAATTTGGCATGGTGTTCGTCGAGGGCGAAATCTCCAATTTCACCCGGCCATCGTCGGGTCACTGGTACCTCACGCTGAAAGATTCAAGCGCCCAGATTCGCTGCGCCATGTTTGCCGGGCGTAATCGCCTGGTCCGATTTGCCCCAAAAAACGGCCTCCAGGTTGTGATCCGGGGACGCGTCAGCCTGTATGAGGGGCGCGGCGACTTCCAGTTGATTGCCGAGTTTATGGAAGAAGCCGGGGATGGCGCGCTACGCCGCGCCTTCGACCAATTGAAAGCCAGGCTTGACGCCGAGGGGCTGTTTGATCCCGCGAGAAAAAGACCACTTCCCTCCTTGCCCCGCCACCTGGGCGTTATCACCTCACCCTCAGGCGCGGCAATTCGCGATGTATTGCATGTCCTGGAACGGCGCTTCCCCGCACTGCACGTATCGGTTATCCCCGTACCGGTGCAGGGTGATGAAGCGAGTCCGGCCATTGTGCGCGCGATAGAATTTGCCAACGCTTACCAGCAGGACCCTTTTGACGTGCTGCTCGTGACCCGTGGAGGCGGATCGCTGGAAGATCTCTGGGCCTTCAATACCGAACAGGTTGCGCGGACGATCGCCGCGTCCACTATTCCAATCGTATCTGCCGTTGGCCACGAAACTGACTTTACAATTGCCGACTTTGTTGCCGATCAGCGCGCCCCTACCCCATCTGCAGCGGCCGAAATGTTGTCACCAGATGCCGCCGAATGGCTCACTGGCCTGGCCAGGACAGAACGCGCGATCTTCGCCTCAATGGATCGCAGAATAAAGCACCATCAGAATAATCTCGGCCACCTCACGCGCCGTCTCCGGCATCCGGGACGACGGTTGCAGGAACTGAGCCAGCGCCTGGATGATCTGGAAATGCGCAGCCGCTCAGCCATCGCGCGCTACATACGTCTCTTTCGTATTGAAGAAACCGGCATACAACTTGAACGCGCCATGTCGAGGCGCCTGGAACAGGTCACATCCCGCTTACGCCTGGCCTCAACAAGGCTGCGCACGCCGGCACCGCTGGTTCAGCAGAAGACGACCGAAGTTGGGTTGCTTGAGCGCCGCCTGACTGAACTAACAGTTCGCCGCCTGCAGGACAGCGCCGCTCGCGTGACCCGCCTGGAGTCCACGCTGAATGCGTATAGCCCACAAGCCACACTGGATCGTGGATACGCCATTGTACGGATTGGCGAGAAAATCGTGCGCAGCACCAGGGAACTGCGTGCCGGCACCCTGGTCACAACCACAATCAAGGAGGGCGAATTTGACGCCCGGGTCGAGGAGACCAGAGATGCAACAGATTAGGAAACTGGCTTTGGCCGTACTTCTGCCTGTGTTGGCAATGGCTACACCATTCGTCCACGGCCTACCCATCAGCGACCCGGTACCAGGCGGCATTGCCGTGGTTAAACTGCCAGAGACAACAACTGCAGCCACCTACAAGGGAAAACCCGTCATGGTGCTCAACAATGAGGGCAATCACTTTGCCGTGGTTGGTATTCCACTTTCGGCAAAAGCAGGCACCCACAAGCTGGAAGTGACAGGTGGGGCACCCATTAGTTTTTCAGTACGGGACAAGCGCTACAAGGAGCAGCGCCTGACCATCAAGGACGATCGCAAGGTAAACCCTTACGCGCAAGACATGGACCGGATCCGAAAGGAACGAGAGGAGATGGACGCCGTGTTCGACAGTTTCACAAGCGGCGTACCATCAACCCGGTTTGTCATGCCAGCGACGGGGCCTATCTCGAGTCCGTTTGGCCTAAAACGATTTCTGAACGATCAAGCCAGAAGCCCACACAGCGGCCTCGACATTGCAGCACCCGATGGCGACCCCATCACTGCACCGGCCCGTGGCCGTGTCGCAGCGACCGGCAACTACTTCTTTAATGGCAACACCGTACTGTTGGATCACGGCCAGGGGCTTATCAGCATGTACTGCCACATGAGTCGCATTGATGTGAAGCCCGGTGATGAGGTTGCGACGGGTGAAGTACTGGGCGCGATCGGCATGACAGGCCGCGTCACTGGCCCGCACCTGCACTGGAGCGTTAGCCTGAATGATGCCCGGGTAGACCCAAATCTGTTTCTGCCCGAGACACAGACGAACACCGCAACACAATAGCTGTGAACCGCCCATGCTGAAAGTACTCAC
Organism: uncultured Pseudomonadales bacterium; assembly: GCA_964351065.1. GTDB lineage: Bacteria > Pseudomonadota > Gammaproteobacteria > Pseudomonadales > Azotimanducaceae > JANQJA01. The sequence continues at coordinate 15,201 of CAYGNA010000033.1, read as the reverse complement.
CCTGACTCCCTGATCGTCTTTTCGACCGAAGCGGCGGGACCCTGCCTCCAATTCGTCTTTTCGACCGAAGCGGCGGGACCCTGGCACCAATTCGTCTTTTCGACCGAAGCGGCGCAGCCGTGTAGTGGAGAAATCTCAGGATTCGAGATCTCTCCGTTCCGGCCCTACGGGCCTGCAGTCGAGATGACAGAGAGTGAGCAATGCGGGCCTGCAGTCGAGGTGACAAAGGGTAAGCAATGCGGGCCTGCAGTCGGAATGACAGGGGTCGCGACCTACGGCTACTTCTTCTTGCCCTTTCCTCGCACGTGATCCATCAACCTACGCTTGCTGTTGATCTGGCGCGCTGTCAGCACGTTTTTTTGCCCCTTGAAGGGGTTGTCAGATGTCTTGAACTGCAATCGTATTGGCGTACCTTCAATCTTCAGCGCCTTGCGAAACTTGTTTTCCAGGTAGCGCTTGTAAGAGTCCGGCACCGCTTCGGTCTGGTTACCGTGAATTACAATCAGTGGGGGATTGTGACCACCGACATGGGCATACCGCAGTTTGATCCGATGACCATGCACTGTAGGTGGCTGATGATCAGCCACGGCATCAATAAGGATATCGGTCAACTGGCGTGTTTTTAGCTCACGGGTCGCCGATTCATACGCCTTGTGAATTGACGTATACAGGTTACCCACACCGGAACCATGCAGTGCCGAAATGAAGTGTGTGGTGGCAAAATCGATAAACGTCAGGCGCCGTTCCAGTTCGCGCCGAACCGCGTTTTTCTGGTCGAGGTCGGTGCCATCCCATTTGTTGACAGCAATAACCAGCGCGCGACCCGAATCAAGTACGTGTCCAAGCAAATGCAGGTCCTGGTCAACCAGGCCTTCTCTTGCATCGACCATCAGGATGACAACATTGGCATTCTCAATGGCTGCAAGTGTTTTGATCACCGAGAACTTTTCAATAACTTCATTGACCTTACCGCGGCGGCGCACACCCGCGGTATCAATCAGCGTGTAGGTTTTACCGTCTCTCTCGAATGGTATGTATATGCTGTCGCGCGTTGTCCCTGCCTGGTCAAACACCACCACCCGTTCTTCGCCAAGCAACCTGTTAACCAGTGTTGACTTACCCACGTTGGGCCTGCCCACCACAGCAATCCGAATGCCCGGATGCCTTTTGTCAATGGGCAGATCTTCTTCTGAAGTCGGTTGGGGGATTGCCGGGTGGCTGGCAACTACATCATTCACCAGTTGACTGATACCCATGCCATGACTGGCAGAGATCAATGCCGGCTCGCCGAGTCCAAGTGAGGCAAACTCGCCGCTAACATAATCCGGATTCTGGCCATCAATTTTGTTGGCCACGAGCACCGTCGGTTTACCATCACGTCGCAGGGTCGTCGCTATGGCCTCATCGGATGATGTTCGGCCACCTTTGGCATCAACCATAAACAATACCAGGTCAGCCTCTCCAATGGCTCGCCGCGCTTGCTCGGCCATGGGGCCGTCGATGCCGTCAGAATCTCCCGTCAGTCCGCCTGTATCAACGACGATATACTCAAAGTCGCCAACCGCCCCTTTGCCGTATTGTCTGTCACGCGTCAGGCCGGAAAATTCCGCAACTATTGCATCACGCGTTTTGGTCAGGCGGTTAAACAGCGTGGACTTGCCGACGTTAGGACGGCCAACCAGTGCAATTACGGGGATCATGGAAAGACCTAGCGGAGCTCGAAAGCTTCAAGACGGCCGTTGCCCGTCATGATGTAAAGCCGGCTACCATCCACAACTGCTGGAGCACGCAGCGCATCGCCGTCGATCTTGCGACGACCAACAAATCTGCCGTCAGACTGCGCAATCAGGTGAAGGTAGCCGTCATAATCACCTACTGCCACATATGAACTGATGCTTGCAGGTGTTGAAAGTTCACGATAAGCGAGTGCCGTGTTTTCCCACACCTGCTTACTGGTTGATTCTTCATAGGCGGTTAACCTGCCATCTGCCTGGGCGACATAAACATTGCCAAAGCCGGCCGCGAGCCCCGCTGAACTGGACGCTGCTATCGACCAACGCTCCTGTCCTGTCTTGATATCCAGGGCTGCCAGGTTACCCTGGTAGCTCACTACCAGCAGTGTTTCGCCCGTGAACACCATTTGACCATCAATATCCACCAGGCGCTCGAGATCTGACTTACCCTGCGGTGACGCAATACGACGATCCACACCAGCAAGCCCTCGTTCGCGATCAAACAGGATCACGCGCCCGTTGGCAAAACCGGCAGCGACAAACTCTGATGTGACAATGGGCGTCGAGGTACCACGCAGCGTCAGGCTGGGTACCGATGTACTGTAAACCCAGCGCCGGGTGCCATCCAAAGCATCAAAAGCCGCCACCTTGCGGTCAATCGACTGGGCAATCAGCAGAGCCGTGTCTCCACGTGGTGGCGCCAGCACTTCACTCGTGGTTCTGGCCCGCCAGGCGAGACTCCCATCGCTCTGATTGAGCGCCACGATCTCGCCAGCAAACGTGCCTACCAAAATCAGGTCACCAGCTACGCCAACGCCGCCGGTAATGGCATCTGATTTTTTGGCAAAAGCGTTTTTCCTGTCATCGCTGGTATAGAAGCTTTCAACCTTGACTTCCCATATGAGGCGTCCGGTGCCAGGCTCCATCGCAGCAATATTGCCGTCTGCTGAAGCTGCAAATACACGTCCACCGGACAGTACCGGAACCAGGCGACTGGCCCGGTCGCGCGGAGTACCACCAATGCTCTTTTTCCACAACGAGACGAGCTCGATTTCCTGCTTTATCGGCGTCAGCTCGGCTGGTTTGGTTGAATCATCTTCTTTGTCACCGAACCAGCTACAACCAGACAGCAGCAGGAGCGCGATGGTAACTGTCAGTGCGGACCGCATTTAGCTGTCTTCTCCTGGCGCTGCGTCTGTAGCGTCAGTCGCCGCCGGTGCGTCAGCCGGCGCAAGCCTTTCCGGCACCACCAGGTCATCCAGCTTCATCTGCAGCATGGGCCTTGAACGCGCATCCTCAACCCCGACCAGGGCCCGCTGATAGGCTTCGCGGGCGAGCGTCTTGTCGCCCAGCGTCATGTAGATGTCACCACGAACCTCTTCATAGCTTGGCCGATGTTCCCCAGGCTCCACGTTGGCCAGTGACTCAAGCGCTGCCTCTGATTCGCCGAGTGCCAGCTGAACCCTGGCGAGCCGGATGCGAGTCAGTACATCGAGTGACTCATCCAGGCCGCTATCCAGGGCCCAGTTCAGTTCATCACGCGCTGTGGTGAAGTTCTCTTCATCCACCGCCAGTTTGGCAAGGAACAGCGCAGCAAACTTGGCATAGGCTGAATCCGCGTAGTCTGTTTTCAGCTGGTTGGCCAGGAAACGGCCCGTAGAACGCTGCTCTTCCGTCATCGTGGCAAACGGGCTGTCCATTACAATCGCAGCCGTCATATCCTCATAGATAGCCGACGCAGCTTCACCCGTCGTCTGCACCCGGTTCTGCCAGCCCTGGTAGCCAAAGATTGCAGCCAAAGCTACAGCGATGCCGATAAGGATCGATTTGCCGTTTTCATCCCACCACTGCTTGATGGCTTCGATTTGTTCTTCTTCAGTCCGATCGACCACCTCTACTCCTTAACAAATACGTTATTCAAATATTCAAAAAGACTCGTGCCCGCAATGCTCACCTGCTGACCCTGGTCTCTCAGGTGTTTAACCCCAATCTGATCCCGGGCCAGTTCGTCTTCACCGAGAATGAGTGCAATTGTTGCTTCTGACGCATCCGCGCGCTTCAACTGGCTCTTGAATTTGCCATCCCCACAATGCGTTATCACCCGCAGGCCGGGCATTTCAGATCGCACCCGCTCCGCCAGTTGCAGGGCTTCGACCCTGGCCGCATCACCCTGCGACACCACGTAGACATCAGCCGCGGCACGCGGTGCAAAGCTGCCTTCAAGCATCAGTGCAAGCCTGTCAAGACCGAGCGCAAAACCCACCGCAGGCGTTGGCTTGCCACCAATCTCTTCCACCAGCCCATCATAACGCCCACCGCCACACACGGTTCCCTGTGAACCAAGGGTCGTGGTCGTCCACTCGAACACCGTCCGGTTATAGTAGTCGAGACCGCGCACAATATACGGGTTTACTCGATATGCAAGCTGTTTTCGATCCAGCAGGCGCCGCAGGTTATCAAAGTGTTCTTTCGATACTTCATCAAGGAATTCGTTCAACATTGGCGCATCTAAAAGGATTTCGCGTGTTTTTTCTGCCTTGCTATCCAGGATTCGAAGCGGATTGGTCAAGAGTCGCCGTTGGCTGTCTTCGTCCAGGTCATCCTGGTACTTCTCCAGGTAGGTGACCAGGGCATCCCGATAGGCGACCCGGGAAGCCGAATCGCCCATTGAATTCAATTCGAGGGTCACATCTTCTTCTATACCCAGTTCTTTCCAGATTCGAGTCAGCAGAAACAGCAGTTCAGCTTCAATATCTGGCCCTTCCATGCCAAAACACTCAACGCCAATTTGTTCGAACTGCCGATAGCGCCCTTTTTGCGGTCGTTCATAGCGGAACATGGGGCCTGCATACCAGAGTCGTTGCACCTGGTTGAACAAAAGGCCGTGCTGTTGCGCGAGCCGCACACAACCCGCTGTTCCCTCGGGACGCAGCGTGACACTATCTCCGCTGCGATCCAGAAAGGTATACATCTCTTTCTCAACAATATCGGTTGCTTCACCAACCAGGCGCTCAAACAGCTGCGTGGGCTCCAGCAGCGGCATACCAACTTCCCGGTAGCCATAACTTGCCAACACGCCACGCACCACATCGGCAATGTAGCGAAATATCTCCTGTTTCTCCGGCAGCAGATCCTGCATGCCGCGCACCGACTGTATCTTCACAATATTCTCTTTGATAGGTTGAATAGCCCCGGCTACAGTCGGGCTGTTCTAATCTTCGCCGTTTGGTCGCGCGTGGTAAAGCGCGCAAGATCAACAGGTTGCCCCTGATAGGTCATGGATGCTGCTGGCGCACGCCCCAGCAGGACATCAAACGGCGCTCTGCCATAAATTGTCATAATGTCGCCGGCTCGATTCAGGTCACCGTAAATCTTGTCGCCATCACCATCTTCTATCTCGACCCAGCATTCATCGTTGAAGCTGAACTGCATTTCATCGTCGCCAGCTGCATAAACAGTGACATAGGTCGTCTCGCCATCTACCACACGTTCAACCTGGATCTCTTTGGGCGCTTCGCCTGAATCAGCAGCCGCTGGGGTTTCGTTGCTTTCACTGGTTGCAACCTGAGCGGCCGGCGAAGGAAGCATCTCCGGTCCATTGCCGCGATCCAGTCTGGCTGCGGTTTCAGGCGATGTCGCTGGCAAGGACGCGCGCGCTGTGAGGGGTGCCACTGGCACATCGCTCACCGACGAAGATTCTGCAACCGAATTTGACTCGAGCACAGCCGCACCCACTTCGCTCTCGATAGTAGCGGTACTACCGGTACTACCGGCACTTTCGGTAGCCCCGTCCCTCTCATCACTTACATCACCTGCATCACTTACAAACGGCTGCGCCAATACAGCGGGTGTCTCGACAACTTCCGACACCGCGGGCGTCGCTTGCCCCGGCGCGGGGTCGGCGTCATCGCCACTCGTCAGCCACCAAACCAGCAGCACGACCAGTACGAGTGCCACCAACCCAAAAATACCGGTCTGGACAATTGGCCCCTGGAAGCCCGTTGGCTCCAGCGGCCCTTCTGTCACGTTCCCAACCGCAGGCGTCGGCAGCGGCAACTGCTGGTCGCGCTCGTAGATTGCAATAACTTCATTGCCGTCGAGACCAACAACCCGTGCATAGGAACGAATATAACCCTTAACAAATGCTGCCTTGGGGATCTTCTCGAACTCCCCGTCATCGATGTAGCGGATAAACGTTGTGGTTAGAAAAAGCTGGTCTGCCACGTCTTTCTGGCTAAGCCCCATCGCCGTGCGAGCGTCAAACAACATCGCTGATGCCGTTACAAGAGACTCGCTGGGCGCTTCAATCTCACTCATTGCTCACTTACCATCGCTTCGAACTGCTTGAACTCTGCAGAGGTTGGGAAGATATTGCGCAGGGCCAACGCACAACTCGCCTCCCGGTTACCATCATTAAAGACGCGCGCGAGCCGAACACATAACCATAACCCGCGTGCCGATTGTGACGATACGGCCTCATAGCGGTAGTACAGTTCGCGCGACTCCACGTAACGACGCTGCTCAAAGCGAATATTGGCTAATTCAACCAGCGCGCGGGCCTGCTCCGGGTTGAGGGCAATACTGCGCTCGAATGCCTGTTCCGCCGCAACCGGATTATTGGTTCGCAGGTAGGCCACGCCGAGATTCTCAAACACCGTGGGCCTGCCCGCGTAAAAACGGTCCTCACCGGCCAGCTGGAGTTGTTCGATCGCATCCGCATGACGGCCACGGTCAAACAAAAACGCAGCATAGTTGTTCCTGGCACGGGTAAAATCCGGCTTGTTACGAATGGCAATCTTAAAGTGCTCTTCTGCAACGCCGTATTCCTGTTCCAACTGGAAGACCAGCGCCAGCGTGTTATGTGCCGTGGCAGATTGGGGATCCAGGTCCAGCGCTGTCAGCAGGTGTTCCTTGGCACGGCCATACTCGCCGTTGCGCAAGTATCCAATACCAAGTTCGACCAGGGTGGCAATCTGTTTTTGCGGGTCAGCAGCGCGCGATGGTCCGGTCGACTCCGTGACACATCCCTGCAACAGCAGGCCTACGAGCACAATCATCCCGGCATGTCTTCCCACGTAGCCGCTCATGAAATCGCCTCCGCAGCAATTCTTCGATAGCGCGCCTGACGTCTCGTCTTGTCTTCCACTTCACCCACCAATTGCCCGCAGGCGGCCTGAATATCCTGTCCCCGGGTTGTCCTGACAGTCACTGAATGTCCGGCCTTGACCAGTCGATCCTGGAAGGCACGCACGGCAATCATACTCGGGCGCTTGTACTGCGAACCGGGAAATGGATTAAAAGGAATGAGATTGATTTTGCACGGAAAGTCCGCGAGCAACCCGGCCAGCTCTTCTGCATGATCAGGCCGGTCATTCACCCCGTCAAGTAGTGTGTACTCCACGGTGACCGTGCGTTTTTCGCCAAAGTTTTCAGCGTAGCGACGGCAAGCCGCCAGCAGCGTCTCAATATTGTACTTGCGATTAATTGGCACCAGTTGATCGCGCAACTCATCGTTCGGCGCATGTAGCGAAATTGCCAGCGATGCGTCGGTAGTTTCTGCCAGTCGGTAAATGGCCGGCACCACACCCGCTGTCGATATTGTCACTTTGCGCTTGGATATGCCGTATCCCAAGTCATCCATCATTAACTCAACCGCAGCCGTGACATTGTCAAAGTTAAGCAGCGGCTCACCCATGCCCATCATCACCACGTTGGTTACCGCCCGATCCCGATCAGGGTAGGCCTGCGCCAGCGCCCTGATCGCAATACGTACCTGGCCGATGATTTCGGCTGCCGTGAGATTGCTGTTAAAGCCCTGTTTGCCGGTTGAGCAAAAGCTGCAGTCCAGCGCACAGCCCACCTGGGAAGAGACACACAGCGTGCCGCGACCGGCTTCGGGGATGAACACCGTTTCAACCGATGAGCCCGACTCTGCCTTGATTAGCCACTTTCGAGTGCCGTCTTCAGACAATCGTTCTGTCAAGATCGAAGGCTCACGGATTTCACCTATTTCAGCCAGGCGCTCACGCAGCGCCCGACTGATGTCAGACATTTCCTCGAAGCTGTCGACATGCCGATGATGGATCCACTTGAGTATCTGCGTGGCGCGATAGGGCTTCTCACCAAGCTCAGCGAGCAGTGCTTCAAGCCGGGACCGAGTCATCCCGAGGAAGTTGAGCCTGGGTTCAGCGTTTGTCATTTTCTAGCGAGCGCAGATCTGGTCGTCGCTGAAGAAATAGGCAACCTCGCGCTCGGCAGATGCCGGTGAATCTGAACCATGCACTGCATTTGCATCAATCGACTCGGCGAAGTCCGCGCGAATTGTGCCAGGCGCCGCCTCTTTCGGGTTAGTTGCTCCCATCAGTTCACGATTGCGCACAATGGCGTTTTCACCCTCGAGCACCTGGACAACAACCGGACCTGAGGTCATGAAAGTGACCAGATCGTTGAAGAACGGACGCCCCTCGTGCTCCGCATAAAAACCTTTGGCCTGCTCTTCAGACAGATGCTCCATGCGCGACGCAACAACACAAAGACCAGCCTTCTCGAACCGGCTTACAATTTCTCCGATGACATTTTTGGCGACCGCATCCGGCTTGATGATCGAGAAAGTCTTTTCTACTGCCATTTACTGCTACTCCTGTTGAATGAGGGGTCGTTTGCCCCGAAAAATCAGCCCGATATTATACGCGGGATTTGCCCTCGAAACTTCACGATTATTGGTAAAAATTGTCAGATCTGCGCTGTCAGGCCCGGAGAACCACCCAAAGTACCCAATCTGGCGAACGCGCATCTCTGAAAAAGGGAAGGTGGGCTAGGTGGTCGTGCCTGGCATGTGCCTAGCCTGGAATGGAATCAGCGTTGTCCGGGTCAGCACTTGCCTTGTAGCTCTCCCAGGCTGCCGAGCCTTCGCGCAGCCTTTGGACAGTGACCTGAATATGTTCGATAGCATGGTCAATCTCTTCTTCAGCAGTAAACCGCCCTACCGAAAAACGCAGCGAACCATGCGCCAGGTCGTCGTCGAGCCCAATTGCTCGCAGCACAAAGGAAGGTTCGATACTGGCCGAGGTACAGGCTGAACCCGATGATATGGCCAAATCGCTTAGCGACATCATCAGGGTTTCGCCATCGACAAAACCAAAACTCACATTAACGATACCTGGCACATGGTGCTCAAGCGTACCATTGACCGAAACTGCCTCAATTTGCTGCAGGCCGGCAAGCAATCGCTGACGCAAGCGGAGAATTCGCGCAGACTCTTCCTGCATTTCTGCCTTCGCAATTCGAAACGCTTCCCCCATACCGACCAATTGGTGGGTTGCCAAAGTGCCCGATCGCATACCGCGCTCGTGTCCACCACCGTGTATCTGCGCTTCAAGACGTACTCTGGGCTCGCGCCGCACAAACAGTGCCCCTACACCCTTGGGACCGTAAATCTTGTGGGCAGAAAAAGACATCAGGTCAACTTTGAGGGTCGAAAGGTCGATCGCAACCTTGCCCGCGCTCTGTGCCCCATCCACAAAAAAGAACACGCCTTGAGCCCGGCAAACCTCACCAATAGCGGCGATATCGTTAACCACGCCAATTTCGTTATTCACGTGCATGATGGCTACCAGCGTGGTGTCTTCCCGAATGGCTTCGGCTACTTGCGCAGGCGTGATCAGGCCATCGTGGCCGGGCGTAAGGTAGGTCACTTCAAACCCCTGGCGCTCCAGGTAATGACAGGTATCCAGCACTGCCTTGTGCTCAATTTTTGAAGTGATGAGATGTTTACCCCTGGTTTGATAGAACTGGGCAACACCCTTGATGGCGAGGTTATCTGATTCAGTTGCACCGGAGGTCCAGACGATCTCACGCGGGTCACAATTGACAAGGTCTGCTACCTGGCGGCGAGCGACCTCAACGGCTTCCTCTGCTTCCCATCCATACTTGTGCGAACGGCTGGCCGGATTGCCGAACTTGCCCTCGACCATCAGGCACTCACTCATTTTTTGGGCAACCCGTGGGTCAACCGGCGTGGTGGCTGCATAGTCGAGATAGATGGGTGTCCTAATCATGAAACCTCATGAAACCTCTTGTGCCGGCAATCTGATCAATTCGTCCCGCAGAGCTTCCTGGCGTGCGGCAATCTGCTGTACTTCCCGCTTGGCAATGAGGCTGGCGAGATCAATATCACTCAGGAACCGGTGAATCTGGTTCGACAGGTCTGACCACAACTCGTGGGTCAGGCACACCTCGCCATGCTGGCAATCGGCCCGTCCCCGACAACGGGTCGCATCCACGTTCTCGTCGACTGAATCGATTATCTGCGCAACAAAAATTTCCGTCGAATCGCGACTCAGGCGGTAACCACCACCCGGACCCCGAACACTCTTTACCAGTCCGTTGCGCCTTAGTTTAGCAAACAGCTGTTCAAGGTAGGACAGGCTAATACCCTGCCGCTCGGAAATATCCGCGAGACTGATGGGACCATCATCATGATGGACCGCCAAATCGAGCATCGCCGTTACCGCGTATCTGCCTTTTGCCGTTAGCTTCATTTACAAAATCCTGTATTTTCCGCGCCGGGCCTGAGACTGGCGAGGGTTGCGGAGTATCTGGTACCTGACTAATTTAGTCAACTAAATACCCGACCGGTTCAGTCGGATATTTAGTTGGTCTAAAAGTAAGGTAATTACGCCAGAGGGCGCGGATAGATCACAGTGGCGCGGGCCTGGTTGGGGGTGGGGCGGGGCAGAGATCCCTCCACGTCAGCCCTGCGGGCCTCTGGTCGGGATGACATTGGACGATCATTTCGACCGGAGCGGAGAAATCTCACCCACCCCTTTTTCTGTCAACCGCTGACAAAAAACCCCGCAGAATGTTCACTTCCATCTTGTCGAGGCGTACCCGGTTAAAAAGTCGGCGAAGGCGGGTCATCAACTGACGCGGATTTTCCGGGTCATGGAAATTCACCTCGACCAGCGTCCGTTCAAGGTGCTCGAACAGGTGCTCAACCGCCTCAGCGGTGGCGTAGTCCATATCCCAGGGCTGTGTTGGCACCGAACTGCGGCTGGCAAGCAGAATCTCATAGGCAATCACCTGGACCGCCATGCCAAGATTGAGCGAACTGTATGCCTCGGCTGTAGGGATATTGACGTGGAAGTGACATTTCTGCAGTTCCTCATTTTTGAGCCCGTGCGCCTCGCGCCCAAACAGGATAGCGACTTCTGTTGCCGCCAACTGCGCCTCATGTACTTTCTGGCCGCACTCGCGTGGCTCCAACAGCGGCCAGGGAATGCGCCTGTCGCGGGCAGATGTGCCAATCACCAACTAGCTGTCTTTAATGGCCTCATCAACAGTTTCGACCACAACTGCCGACTCGACGACATCCGCCGCGCTAGCGGCGCGCCAGATCGC
>CAYGNA010000033.1:0-4059 GCA_964351065.1 uncultured Pseudomonadales bacterium | reverse complement strand
GGTTAAACCCATATTCTTCATCGCGCGCGCTGCGGCGCCGATGTTGCCCGGGTGAGTTGTTTCAACAAGCACAATGCTGACGTTAGGAAAGGGTGTTTGATTCAAGGGTAACTATTCCGAAAGAGTTGTGGAGCTGTGAAATTGGCCGCACATCTTACACCGGATTGGCATTCTGGTATGATGCGCGCCTCCTGACCGATGCTCTATTAAACGCTCCACTAAATGCTCTATTGAACCGGTAAACCTTATGCAGCCGATGGCAAACCTGGCACTGCGTGCCGCACGTCTGGCCGGAGAGCGGATCGCACGCGCCTTCGACAGGCCTGACACCATCAACGTGTCCGAAAAGGCCAAAAACGACTTTGTGACCAATATGGATCGCGAGGCCGAGCGCATCATCATCGATTCATTGCGCCACGCCTACCCAAAACATGCGTTCCTGGGTGAAGAAGGAACCAGTACCGACGACTACCCCGACGCCGAATTCAAATGGCTGATCGACCCAATCGACGGCACCTACAACTTTGTGCGCGGTATACCCCACTTCTGCGTTTCCATTGGCTGTATGCACAAAGGGCGACTGGAACACGGTGTGGTACTCGACCCACTGCGCCAGGAGGAATTTGTCGCCAGCCGCGGCTACGGTTGCCAGCTGAATGGCCGACGGCTGCGCGTCGCGGGCACTGAATCGCTCAGTGGTGCAGCCATTTCAACGGGCGGCAGGGAAAACGACGAAGTTGCAGGTGGCCAGAGTGCAATTTACGCCAGCCTGATTAGTGACGGTGCGAAAATGCGCCAGGCCGGCAGCGCAGCGCTTGATCTTGCCTACGTCGCGGCGGGGCGACTCGATGGCATGTGGATGCGCAAACTCAATATCTGGGACATGGCCGCAGGCGCGCTCATGGTTACCGAGGCCGGCGGCTTGATCGGCGACTTTGAAGGCGGCGCAAACTACCTCAAGTCCGGTGACATTGTCGCTGCCTCACCAAAAGTATTCCGATCGCTCGCACCACTTGTCAAAAAGAACCTGGGTGCTGGCTAACGCGATGCCGACTCTTTCCAGAGACCCGTAGAAAACTGATATGGATAGTGAATTGTTAAAAGGCGAAGCAGCAGAGTTCGACGTACTTGGACTCAAGATCACCGCAAAACGCTGGGGCAACCCGGAAGGTGCACCGACGATTGGCCTGCACGGTTGGCTGGACAACGCCAACACGTTCGATCGACTGGCGCCGCTGTTACCTGAACTCAACCTCGTTGCACTCGACTTTGCCGGCCACGGTCTGTCTGACCACCGGGCAGAAGGTGTGCACTACCACCCACTGTACGATATGCAGGACGTGCTCGCTGTAGCGAATCAGTTGAACTGGCACCAGTTCAATGTCATTGGTCACTCGATGGGCGCGTCCATTGCGTGCGAGCTTTCCGCCATGTTTCCCGAACGCGTCCGCTCCACAGTTCAGATTGACGGATTCCTGGCAACCGGCGGTGTATCGGCAGAATCACGCATCGAACAGAGCCGACTGGCCATCGAAAAAATCCTGAATCCGCACCATCGGGCACGCGTTTTTGAAAACGTGCAGGCCATGGCAAAACGGGTCACAGAAGCCACCGACCAGACAATGGATGCAGCCATTGTGCTGGTGGAACGAGGCCATATGTCTGTCGACGGCGGCGTAACCTGGCGCACGGACCCGCGCATTCGCTATCCAACACCCTTGCGACATACCCGCGACCAGATCAACCTGTTACTCAAGAACAGCACCAGCCCGTCACTGCTCATCGTCGCGGAACAGGGTGACAAGTGGTACCAGGGCGAAATTGGTGATGCAGAAAAACATCATCCCAATCTGGTGATCAAGCGGATCAAGGGCCCACATCACATCCACCTGGAACCCGCGCATGTCGACGAGGTGGCCAGCATCGTCAGGGAGTTCCTGCAGCTTTAAAACGTCGATTCAAAGCGGTATTGATATCCAATGCAGAACAACTGACCTGACATCTACAATTGTGCCCCGCGGCATTTTTTCGTTTATTGCGTTGGGCACTGGCTGCGCAAGTTGATCGGTGAGTGCACTTGAGCCCGATTTCACTCACGGTGAGAAGATTCCGGCATCAGGATGGAACACCCTTACCCTGGTGATCTGCTACGCCTGGCCCGGTTCGATCTCGTGCGAGGCAGTCACTCGCAACTCACTGAAAATTATCGGGCGTCATGAGACTGATGTGTTTGGCTGATTGAGCTGAGTTATGGTTAATTCTTACCTTACCCAGAACGAGTGGTTGTTGATAACAACGGCCCATTGATGGACAACAACCAATGAGCAGGCGTTATGCTGCCTTTATATCCTACAGCCATGCCGACGAAGTTTGGGCGCGCTGGTTACATCGATCGCTGGAGCGATACAGACCACCCCGGTCAATTTCCACCGAGCGCCTGGTGCCAATTTTTCGGGATCGTGATGAACTCGCGGCCTCCAGCGATCTTTCCGGGGCAATTCTGGAGGCACTGGATCAATCCGATAAGCTGATTGTCATTTGCTCACCGGCAGCAGCACAATCCCGCTGGGTCAACGCTGAAGTCGAGGCGTTTGTGGCCATGGGCCGCGCCGACGCCGTTTATGCCGTAATCGTGGACGGCGAACCCAATGACGTCGACAGGGAATGCCTGCCCAACATACTGCGGTCGGCTGATGGCCATGAACCCATGGCGGCAGACCTGCGACCTGGTGGTGACGGTCGCACGGGCGCCAAGCTAAAAGTAGCCGCGGCGCTGTTGGGGGTGCGCTTCAGTGACCTTCGTAACCGGGATAACCAGGCCAGGCTGCAGCGCCTCGGGCTGATTGCCGGCGCCTCAGTGCTGTTGTCGGTTGCGATGCTGGTATTGGCTGTGCTCGCGATGGTTGCAAGAGAAGAAGCTGTGGTGGCCAGGGTTGAATCGGAACGCCAGCGACAGGTCGCCGAACGGGAAGCCGAGATATCGGGGCAGGTCACCGCTTTTCTCGTTGACCTGTTTGATGTCTCGGATCCGTTCGAGGCGCGGGGGAACAGTATTACGGCACGTGAGATGCTGGATCGTGGTGCCGCCCGTATCAACCAGGAGTTCTCCGACCTGCCGCAGATTCGGGCGCGACTGCTGGATACCGTTGGGCGGGTTTATGAAAGTCTCGGCCTCTACGAGGCTGCCGAGTCATCGCTCAAGGAATCTGTTGCACTTTTTGAGCAGGGAGAGGACCAGGATGGTCTGCTGCGGGCGATTGAGAACCTGGGCTGGATGTATCGCGAGACGGGTCGGTTCGAGCAGTCCCAGGCAAGCTTTGAGCGCGCTGCAGCGCTCAGCCTGCAACTACACGGCGAGCAGCACCCCGAGCGCGCGGCCATGCTGAATTACCTCGGCGTGGCCTGGTATGACCTGGGAGAAACCACCAAAGCGCTGGACTACTTCGTTGCCGCGCGTGACCTGGCTGTCACCCTGGGTGCGGACGCAGAGGACACCAAAATTTCGGTCACTACCAACATCGCAAATGCGTTCATGGATTTGGGACGAAGTGACGAGGCTGTGCCTTACTACCGGGAGGTTCTGGCCAACAACCTGGCGGCGCTTGGCGAGGTGCACCCGCAGGTGGGTTTCGATCACGATAACCTGGCGCTTGCGCTGCAGGAACTCGGTGAACTGGATGAAGCAGAATTCCACTCTCGTGAAACCAATCGGATTCTCAGCATAGTATTTGGTGAGGAACATCCGGAAATTGCGCAGGCCAAACTGAATCTTGCAGCGATGCTGGTCGACAAGAAGGAACTGGCAGAAGCGGCCGCTCTGTATCGTGAGTCAATTGATCTGTTCGAGAGATTGATCAGCCCCGACTACTACATGGCGGGTGATGGCTACGCCGGAATGTCAGCGGTTCACCTGGCTGAGGGCGATGCGCCCGCCGCGCTTGCCGCCATCAATACAGCTATCGGCGTTTACGAGCGGGGCCTGCCGGCAGGACACAGCCGCACCCGGGAAGCCCTCCTGGCGACAGCACGTCACCTGGTTGAGGTGCAACAATATTCAGA
>CAYGNA010000032.1:18432-19997 GCA_964351065.1 uncultured Pseudomonadales bacterium | reverse complement strand
TCAAGCTCAACCTCTTCAAGCTCAACCTCTTCAAGCTCGTCGGTGGTGTCAGAAGCCATGTCTGGCACTTCATCAAACTGTGGGTTGGCTTCGATCTCTGACGCAGGGGTTTCTGCATCCCCGGCTTCGCTAATCGCTTCAGCGCGAGCAACAAAAGCTGCCGTCTCGAAAGTGTTCTGATGCCCATCCCTGAAGGCGTCAACCCCCTCTGGAACAGCAGCAATCACTTCCTCAATGAGCGCCAGCATCGCTTCGCTAACGCCAACAGTACCGTCGCTGACACGATTCAGCACATTCTCGATGGACCAGGCAAGCTCACCAACAACCGTCGCGCCGACCATTCGACCAGAGCCTTTTAGCGTATGGAAGGCGCGCCTGACTTCTGTCCGCGCCTCTTCGTCAGCCTGGTTGACCTTCCACTGTGGGAAAAACTCACCGAGTGTCTCGACAACCTCGGCAGCCTCTTCTATAAATATCTCCAGAATCTCATCATCAATGAGAGATTCTTCATCTGTTACTGCATCACCTACTGCATCACCTACTGCATCAAGTAAAGACTCTGACGTAGCGCTATCATCTGCTGCTACCGAAACTTCCGTTTCGTCTTCAGCAAGCGGTTCGACCGAAACCTCAATTTCTTCAATCGAAACTGTTGTCGCGTCATCTGAATCAGAGGCCTGCTCTATCAAAGATTCCGGTTCGGCTGGAGACAGTTCTGCGGCTTCGTCAACCTGGCTAGCAGGCTCGTCCAATGCCTCGGCCGTTTGCGTTTCCACTTCAGTTTGTGGAGCCCCCGGGGCATATCCGAGCTTCGTAATTGCTGATTCAGCGACCTCAATCATCTGAACGTAGGGATCGCTTGCACTCTCCAGGAAACGTTCCAGGAAATAGTCGATGCTCGTAATGGCATCTGCCAAATCGTCCATAGCAGCTAACGTGGGGGTCTCATCGCCGTTGATGAGACGCTGCTCTACATAGTGCGCGCACGCAACCAGCACATCAGCACTCCGCGGCTGGTTTACAATAGAGAGCCCACCGCGCAGGGAACGCAGTATCGCGGGGAGGCCCTGAACCCGGTCTTTGTCAAAATCTGCAGTAACATATTCAATCAATGCATCTTTGCATTGCGCGAGACCATTCCGGGTCTCTCTGATCACGGTCGCTTCAGCATCACCAACGCTGCCGAGGCCATCCCCCTCACCATCTTCGGATTCTCCGACCAGCGATTTCAGCGAAGACTCAATCTCAAGTAGTGAGCCTGCCATCTCGAGCAACACTTCATCGTCAGGAAGCTCACCGGAAGACTCAATGCCCCGGATCACCGAAACCTGCTTTGTTACCGACTCCTGATGTTGGCCCAGACCAACGAGGGACAGCGTGCCTTTAATCTGGTCAAGTTGAGGCAGCAACTCAGTCAAACTGGCGACCTTTCGGTCAGTGGACCGGACGTATAGATCAAGCTTGTCCGTAATACTTGTCAGTTCTTCAATGAGAATGCTGGCGACGGCGGCGAGGGTCTCATCATCAGGTCCAAACGAGACGTCTTCGTCATCCTCAGAATAAGC
>CAYGNA010000032.1:11608-18422 GCA_964351065.1 uncultured Pseudomonadales bacterium | reverse complement strand
GAATAAGCAGTCGCTTCACCCGCAAATCGCGCCAGGGTCTGCACAACCCTGGGCGTATCTTTGGTCGCTGATTCAAGCCGGGTGAGTAGCTCCTCGGCAAGCGCCACAGGAACCCCGGTTGACAGACCACCTTCAATGGTCGCTTTGAGTTCAGCGTCAATCTGTTTAAGGTTTCTGGCAGTACTATTGTCGAACTTCAGCGCCCCTGCTGCTGCCCCTTCAACGGTGGCAAGCCCGAGCCAGGCAAGATTTCCAAGCGGTGAATCTCCGCAGGTTCGCACTAGCATTGAAAAAACTTTGCCCAGTAGTGAGAGATTCTCGCGGGCATTCTCTTTCTTGAGCAACGCAACCAGCGACTGTTGGTAGCGGCTCCGCAGCTTTTTCAGAATGGATTCGCCGCCAGCGGCCGCAAAAGACGCGAGAACCGCATCAGCAGGTTCAGCTGAAAAGGCTACTAGATTAAAACCTTGCGGCGCGTCTTCCGCGCCAGCAAGTCTTTCCGCGCCCCGCGCTGAACGGAGGCCATTTACAATAGGGCGAATGACTTCAGGCAGATCGCGCTGATCGCGCTGAATTCGATCCAGGTAACCTGGCATTTGCAGGATGGCCTGCATGAGAATTTCCTGTGCCCGCGTAACGTCAGGCACCTCATCACTCAGCAGCGCCTGGGCAAGTTCCTCCATCTCACCAGAAAGCTGCGTCGGGCCGACAAGCTCAACCATGCGTAATGTGCCATGCACCTGGTGCAGGTGTGTCAGGCACGCCCGCATGCTGCTTGCGTCGTCGGGAGACTCCGCGACCGCTTCGAGAGCATGCTGTGCCTGGTCAAGCGTCTGCGAGATTTCGCCCTTGATCCAGTCCAGCGCTACAAAGTCCTGCCTTGCGCTCATGTTGGCCCTTGCCTGTTCCTTGTATCTACGAGACGTCCGGCAGTTTAAAACCGGTCACCGAAGATCTTAGTTCGTTTGTCATATCCGCCAGATTACCAACCGCGTCCACCGTGGAACGGGTACCTTCTGTCGTCTGCGAGGTGATTTCCTGGATGCTCTTCATTGTGTTTGAAATTCGTCCAGCTGATGCTGCCTGCTGTCGCGCGGCATCAGAAATGTTTTCAATAATTTCTGCAAGTGACTTGGATACGCTCTCAATTTCACCAAGGGCAACACCCGCATCCTGGGCGAGGCGTGTACCCTGAACAACCTCCGCAGTGGTTTGTTCCATGGAGGTTACTGCTTCATTGGTATCACTCTGGATCGTCTTGACGAGCGCAGAAATCTGTTTGGCTGCAGCACCAGATCTTTCTGCAAGACGCTGAACCTCGTCAGCAACAACAGCAAACCCCTTACCCGCATCGCCTGCCATAGACGCCTGAATCGCCGCGTTCAGCGACAGGATATTGGTCTGGTCGGCAATATCGTTAATGAGCGACACGATGTCGCCAATTTCCTGGGAGCTCTCGCCGAGACGCTTGATTCGCTTGGCTGTCTCCTGAATCTGGCCCCGAATCTTGTCCATGCCATCAATGGTGTTCTGGACAATCACCGCACCTTTGCCCGCGATATCTACCGACCGCTCTGCTACCGACGAGGACTCAGCCGCGTTGTAGGATACCTGGTCAATGGAGACCGCCATCTGGTTTACCGCCTCAGAAACGTCAGATATCTCTTGTGACTGTTGCTGCGATGCATCTGAAAGCTGACTGACTGAACTCTTGGTGGCTTCTGCAGCAGACCGCACTTCCGAAGAGGTCTGGTTTATCTTCGAAACAAGCCCACGCATCTGGTCAATCGAAAAGTTGATCGAGTCAGCAATCGCACCAGTAAAGTTCTCAGTCACTGTCGCCTGAACACGAAGGTCGCCATCAGCAAGATCCGCAAGTTCATCGAGCAACTGGAGAATCGCCGCCTGATTCTGTTCATTCTGAATCGCGGATTCACGGACACTGCGCGCAGTGGCCCGATAAATCAGCAGGCTGATAATCAGGATCACAAAAAACGCACCCGCTGCAGCCGCAGTACCCACCAGCGGTGAAGCAAGGCCAATACCACGGAGATCCTCAATGGATTGGGACAAGCTATCGCTCGCGTCGAGCAGGTTGTTCGCGCCAAGGCTTACAGCCAGCGCCGCTTGCCTGGCCCTGACCACCTCCTCTGATCGCGAAACGATTTCGTTAGTCCGCGCAGAAACAGACCGGTAAAGCTCTTCTACCCGGGTCAGGCTTGCCTGCACCTGGGGATCAACGGCAGCCGTAAGAAGCAGGTCGCGATCGCCGTTAATCATCCCATCAAGAATTCGGTTGAAGTTCTCGTTGTCGCGCGTGAAGTTGGCCGATAATCCCTCAGCGCCGCCCGTGTCCACCAATTTGTCAACAGCCCTGGACATACGCTCAATGAGCAGGCTCTGGCGTTGCGCAAGCGCGATTTCGTTCGCGGCCACGCCCAGCCGAAGCATGCTGGCAACAATCTTGTTGTTTTCCTGCTGGATCGCAGACATGGAGATTGCCAGGTCGCCAGACAGATCGCGGAGATAAACCATCGATTCCCTGGTTGCTACCAGGACATCAATCTGCGCCCGCATGGTCTCCCATTCCGTACTGACAATACCAACCGTGCCGCGTACTGATTCTGGTGCCGGCGGCACACCTTCAACGGGATTGCCGTCCGCGAGATAGCCAAGATTGCTGTCGAATCGGGAGCGATTTTCGGTCAGTGCAGCGAATGATTCCAATTGGCCATTTGCGATCGCGACGGCGTTCTTGCCGACCTGCTGGGACAAGACCTTTAACGCACCTGCGTACCGCAGATAACTCTCGGTACGCTGCGTTTCCCGGCTTGCGACGTAGAAGTTTGCTGCAAACACACCCACCAGCAATACCAACACGATAACAAGTACCGCAATCGCCGGATTCCTGATGATATTGCCAACAACACTGGGCCTTTCTGCCATTGTATTAAGTCCTTTCTAATCGTTCACGCGGCTGTCGCCGCCAGCTTCTCAAGCGCCGGATGCTCAGCGAGCTTGGTCAGGCTGAAGATTGGCCAGACAGTACCGCCGAGGCTGTAGCAACCATTCAGAAAAGGCGCCAGTTTTGGGTCTACCTCGTCGACTGTTTCAGAAAACGCTTCACTCGGAAAATGCTGCATTCCCAGTGATTCATCCACCAGAAAACCGAAATACTGATCCGGTGTTTCCATGGCCAATATTCTTCGCTGCGCACGCGCCAGCACACTAACTTCACCTATCAGGGCTGCAACGTCTATCACAACCAGGAGGCGGCCCCGCACGTTGGCGACACCAAGGACGTAAGGCTTTACGCCTGGAAGTTTCGTGGTGGGTGGTACCCGCAGCAATTCACCCACTTCACTCATGGGTACCACAAAACGCTGCCCCAGCAGACTGAAACCAAGTCCGTTCCAGTGAGTCCTCGCGTTCTCACGCGGTGGCAGTGCAACATTAAGTTGCCGGCTCCGCTCTGCGATGGAGATCAGCAGGTCAAACGGTGAAACAGTACTCACTGCTTGATGACCCGCTTGATAATGGCAACCAGCTCGTGTCCATCCACTGGTTTTGTAATGTAGCCACTCGCACCCTGTCTTTCGCCCCAGACCTTGTCTGTTTCCTGATCCTTGCTACTCACGATAATGACCGGGATATGTTTGGTTGTTTCACCCCGGCAAATCTGCCGGGTTGCCTGAAAACCATTCATGTCTGGCATCACTATGTCCATGAGCACTACGTCTGGCTGCTCAGACGAGGCAATTGCCACACCATCCCGGCCGTTCTCGGCAGTAATCACCGTAAAACCGAGGTGCTCAAGCATATCCTTGAACTGGAAAATTTCGGTTGGCGAGTCGTCAACCACCAGAACTTTGGCCATATCAATAACTCCGTTACTTCCAGGCCCTAGTCCAAAACCTTCACGTGATCCCGAATCGCACTCAGCAGTTCATCCTTGCTGAATGGTTTCGTCAAATACTGATCCGATCCCACGATCCTTCCCTTGGCACGATCAAACAGTCCATCTTTGGAGGACAGCATGATGACCGGCGTACTCTTGAAATCACTGTTGTTCTTGATAAGTGCGCAGGTCTGGTAACCGTCCAGCCTGGGCATCATGATATCGACGAAGATAATTGAAGGTTGCGTATCGGCAATTTTCGACAGGGCATCAAAACCGTCAGTCGCTGTCGTTACCTCGCAACCCGCCTTGGACAATAGTGTCTCTGCTGTTCGGCGAATGGTCTTGCTGTCGTCAATGACCATTACCTTGACACCCTCGAAATTATCTTCCATAGGCGTTAACCCCTGTTTGCAAACGCCGGGCACCACAAACAAAATTGTGTATTCTGTCGATGCCTTGCAGCGCATTTTGTAACACAGTTGTTAACCTCATTCCATAAGTACCAGACAGATAAGGGAATTGTGCAAAATTCTGGTTTAGAATTAGCCAACCCGATGCACCCGGCCTGTCGCTGATGCACGCTATTGTACCCTTGATAAGGACTTCATACGTTGACTAAAACGCTGGGCGTAGTGATGGACCCGATAAACTCCATCAACCCAAAGAAGGACAGCACTCTCGCCATGATGCTGGCGGCTCAAAAACGCGGTTGGCGGCTGCATATCATGGAACTGGGTAACTTGTTCGCGCAGGCCGGGCGTACCCACGCCATTCAGAAGCAGATCACTGTCGCTGATGACCCATCTGCCTGGTTTGAAGTCAAATCGACCAGCACAGCACCACTCGCGGAATGCGACGCCATCCTGATGCGAAAAGACCCGCCTTTTAACATGGAATACATCTACGCAACCTACCTGCTGGAGCTTGTTGAAGCAGAAGGGATACCCATCCTTAACCGGCCAGGGAGCATTCGCGACTTTAACGAGAAGCTATCAACGCTCCGTTTCCCTGCGTGTTGCCCGCCACACCTGGTTAGCCGAAACGCCACATTGCTCAAAGATTTTCACCGCGAGCATGGTGACGTCATCTTCAAGCCTCTCGACGGCATGGGCGGCAGCTCCATTTTCCGGGTCAAACAAGACGATCCAAACATCAACGTCATCATCGAAACACTAACCGATTATGGTAATCGCCAGATCATGGCACAGGAGTATCTGCCCGCGATCAAAAACGGGGATACGCGTATCCTCTTGATAAATGGCGAACCCGTGCCATTTGGCCTCGCCCGCGTGCCCGCGGCCGGCGAAACCAGAGGTAATCTCGCCGCTGGCGGTACCGGTGTTGGCAGGGCTTTGACAGATCGCGACTACTGGCTGTGCGAGCAGGTAGGACCCGTCCTGCGCGAGCGGGGTCTCTACTTTACTGGCATCGACGTTATAGGCGACTTCCTGACCGAGATAAACGTGACCTGTCCAACCTGTATCAGGGAACTGGATCGCGAGTTTGACCTTGATATAGCCGGGCAATACATGGATTTTGTTGAGACCCTGATGACCTGATGGCTGCAGTTGCACCCGCTCTGACCCCCCCGCAGGTGACCGCAGGTGACCGACTGACATTTACTGTCTTTCTCGCGCTTGCCATTCACGCCGCCATTATCCTGGGTGTCACCTTCACCTTTGACGACCGGGGAACCACCTCACACACCATGGAAATTACGCTGGCGCAACACAGAAGTGAAAACCAGCCAGACAAGGCCGACTACCTCGCCCAGTTTAGCCAGGCAGGCAGCGGTACCCTGGAAGACAAGGCGCTGACGACGACGACAACCGAGGCCCAGTTTTATGACACGGTTATTCGTGAGACAACCCCTGAACAGCAAATCGCAAGCGCACCCAGCACGCAGGTCACCGACAAGAAGGTGATCACGACGGTGGCCAACTCGACCAGCAAGATCAGGGAGGTCACAGAGGAAACCAGGCCCGAACCTATTGAAAGCGACAGTCCTATCGAGAAAACACTGCTGCAAAAGAGTCTGGAAATTGCCAGCCTGGAGGCCAGACTGGATCAGCAGCGACAAATTTACGCCAAGCGGCCACGCATCAAACGGCTGACCAGTCTCTCAACCGCGTCCAGCCTGGACGCTTTCTACCTGAACTCGTGGCGACGCAAGGTTGAGAAGGTGGGCAATCTAAATTATCCGTCCGAAGCGAGAAGAAGTGGCATTTATGGCAGTCTTCGGCTGATGGTCGCAATTCTGCCAGATGGTTCGCTGAAAGAAGTTGAGTTATTGGAGTCGTCGGGCCACAAGGTCCTGGATGACGCCGCGATCCGTATCGTCGAACTGGGTGCGCCTTACGCGCCATTTCCCGACGAGCTCAGGAAATCAACAGATGTGCTGGAAATCATCCGAACCTGGCAATTCCGCAAAAACAGCTCCCTGCGAAGCTTCTGATGGAAATCCAGCAAAGTTTCAATAATCGGCTACTCGTCGCACTACCTTCGCTGAAAGGTGACTACTTCGAGGCAAGCGTCAGCCTGCTGGTGGATCACAATGACGAAGGAGCCTTCGGACTCATGATCAATCGCCCGCTCAAAACCCGTCTGGTTGAATTGTTCCCCAACCTGGCAGGGCGTTTCGATTGCCCCGTTATGGAGGGCGGACCCGTCGAGCAGAGCCGGGTGTTTTTCCTGCATGAAGCGGGACCTGTTTTCGAGTCTACAATTGCTGTCAGCGAGGACGTCGCATTGACAACATCAGCAGACTTTATTGATGCCATGAGAGAACGGAAGGCGCCTGGGCGAACCCTGGCGTTACTTGGCTATGCTGGCTGGAGCGGACACCAGCTGGAACATGAGATTGCCGAAGACGTCTGGTTAATGACGCCGGCCAGCAAGGCCATTCTTTTTGAC
>CAYGNA010000032.1:0-11598 GCA_964351065.1 uncultured Pseudomonadales bacterium | reverse complement strand
CGCTGGCAGCCGCGGCGGAGCTTGGCGTGGATCTCAACCTTCTCTCACCGACGCCCGGCACAGACCAGGGACACTGATGACCACGCAATTGGTGATGGGCTTTGATTTTGGTTTGCGAAGAATCGGTGTCGCCGTTGGCCAGCAACTCACCGGAACGGCCTCGCCAGTTGCAATTGTAGGCGCGCGAGATGGTATACCCGAGTGGGATAAGATCGAAAAACTGCTGGGTGAGTGGCAACCCGGACGTCTGGTGGTTGGCCTGCCCCTGAACATGGACGGAACCAGAAGCGAAATGTCCGAGCGGGCTGAAAAGTTTTCGCGACGTTTGGGGGGCCGTTTCAATCTGCCTGTGGATACGATCGACGAGCGGCTCAGCAGTCGGGAAGCCAGATCACTCTCTGGCAAAGAGAGTGACCTTGATGCCATTGCGGCAGTTGTCATCCTGCAGTCCTGGCTTGAAGAACACGCCAACAGCTGAAGCGGGTCATCGCAAGCTGACACTAGAAAAGGGTACCTAACGACGACGAATGTTGACGTCGTCCTCGATCGAATCAAGCGACAAGCCACCCAGATTGCCACTTGCCTCGGGTCCGTCCCCGGCCAGCTTGATCATGAGTCGAAGATCATTCGCGGAATCTGCAGAAGCCAGCGCGGAGTCATAAGAAATCTGACCGGATTTGTACAGTTGGTAAAGCGCCTGGTCAAAGGTCTGCATCCCCTGCTCTGTCGACTTGCTCATAATTTCTTTTATCTGGTGAACCTCACCCTTGCGTATCACGTCCGCCACCAGTGGCGTGTTAATCAAGACCTCAATAGCAGCCTGGCGACCACTGCCATCCACGGTAGGAATAAGCTGCTGGGCAACCAGTGCGCGCAGGTTCAGCGAAAGATCCATCCACACCTGGTCATGCCGATCTGCCGGGAAAAAGTTAATGATGCGATCCAGCGCCTGGTTGGCATTGTTGGCATGGAGCGTGGCAAGACAAAGGTGCCCGGTTTCGGCAAAGGCAACCGCGTGATCCATGGTTTCACGGGACCTGATCTCGCCAATCATGATGACGTCAGGCGCCTGCCGGAGAGTATTTTTGAGGGCAACTTCGAACGTCGGGGTATCAACGCCAACTTCCCGTTGGGTCACCATACAGCCCTTGTGTTCATGGAGAAATTCGATGGGATCCTCAATCGTGATGATATGACCCTTGCTGTGCTCGTTGCGATAGCCAATCATCGCGGCAAGCGACGTGGATTTACCCGTACCGGTCGCGCCAACGAACACAATGAGACCCCGCTTGGTCATGGCCAGTTTCTTGATCACGTCGGGCAGTTTAAGTTCATCAACCGTTGGAATGACGGACTCGATCCGGCGCAGCACCATACCGGCAAAGTTTCGCTGATAGAAGGCGCTGACCCTGAAGCGGCCGGCCACAGGGGAATGAATCGCGAAGTTACACTCCCGCTCAGTCTCGAACTCCTGCACCTGCGCTTCGTTCATGGTGCTGTGGACCATTTCGCGCGACTGTTCTGGCGTCAATGGCGTTTTCGACATCGGCATCATCCGCCCACTGACCTTAATGGACGGCGGCAGCCCTGCGGTAATAAACAGGTCAGATGCGCCCTGGTCAACAACCACCTTCAACAGTTTGTCAAAATCAATCATATGGCAAGTTCTACCTAGCGGAAGTCATCAGGCATTTTGGCTTTCTCTGCCGCGGCTTCCCTGGTGATGAGATTTTTCTCAACCAGCTTTTTAAGCGTCTGGTCCAGCGTGATCATACCCAGCGCACCACCCGTCTGGATCGCCGAGTACATCTGCGCCACCTTGTCCTCGCGAATCAGGTTCTTGATCGCAGGGGTACAGATCATGATTTCATGGGCTGCAACCCGGCCACCACCTACCTTCTTCAGGAGTGTCTGAGAAACCACAGCAGCCAGCGATTCCGACAGCATGGAACGAACCATCGACTTTTCAGACGCGGGGAACACGTCAATCACACGGTCGATTGTTTTTGCGGCCGATGATGTGTGCAGGGTACCAAACACCATGTGACCGGTTTCTGCTGCTTCAAGGGCCAGCCGGATCGTTTCGAGGTCGCGCATCTCACCCACCAGAATAATGTCGGGGTCTTCCCGCAGTGCGCTCCGCAGCGCCTCATTAAATCCAAGCGTATCCCTGTGGACCTCGCGCTGGTTAACAAGACACTTCTTGCTTTCGTGAACAAATTCGATGGGGTCTTCAATGGTCAGGATATGCTGATAACGGCTGTCGTTGATGAAGTCCATCATGGCCGCCAGCGTTGTACTCTTGCCAGAACCCGTGGGCCCGGTCACCGTAATCAGCCCCCGCGGGGTCTGGGCAATCTTCTTGAACACGTCTCCCATACCCAGGTCGTCCATGGTCAGGACCTTGGAGGGAATGGTTCTAAACACGCCACCTGCACCACGATTGTGGTTAAACGCGTTAACGCGAAACCTCGCCACACCCGGCACTTCAAATGAAAAGTCTGTTTCAAAAAACTCCTCGTAATCCTTTCGCTGTTTGTCATTCATGATCTCGTAGATCAACGAATGTACTTCCTTGTGGTCAAGCGCGGGCAGGTTGATCCGACGGATATCCCCATCCACCCGAATCATGGGCGGCAAGCCGGCTGACAAATGCAGGTCAGATGCGCCCTGCTTTTCGCTGAAGGCCAACAGTTCTGTAATATCCATCGATGAGTCCTGATCTGTGCAGAGTTTTCGGGTTTTCAGGTAGAGCCGCAGGCCCGTTTGCTAATAGTATTATCGAATAACCCAATAAACCACTACTTGTAAGCGTACCCATCATGATAGACAACGTGGACATCGAGTCACGTCTGACAGAGATTCGCTCTCGCATCACCGCCGCCTGCAAGAGATTCGATCGGGACCCGGACACCGTCAATCTGCTGGCGGTCAGCAAAACCAAGCCTCTGGGCATGATTCTGACGGCGGCCAGGGCGGGCCAGGTTCACTTCGGCGAAAATTACCTGCAGGAGGCAGTTGACAAGATAAGTGCCGTACAGCCGGGAATAACATGGCACTATATTGGTGCAATCCAGTCAAACAAGACTCGCCCTATTGCGGAATCATTCGACTGGGTACACACGGTTGCGAACGAAAAAGTGGCGCGTCGGTTAGGTCAGCAGCGACCCAACCACCTACCGCCACTGAAAGTACTGATCCAGGTGAATATCGGCGGCGAGGCCAGCAAGGCTGGCGTGGAAGCGTCAAAGCTCGCGACCTTGTTGCGCAGTATTATCGGATTGCCAAACATTGAGATCAGGGGGCTGATGGCAATACCCAGCCCCGAGACTGACTTTGACCGCCAGTGTGATAGCTTTCGGCAACTGCGGGAACTCAAACTGGAAATGGCAGCATTGTTTGGCGATCAATTGCCCCTGTTCCAGGATCTTTCGATGGGCATGACCGGTGATCTGGACGCCGCCGTCAAAGAAGGGGCAACCTGGCTTAGAATTGGGACTGCCATTTTTGGAGAACGAGCCTGACCGGGCTCAAACGGGACCTGCTCATCATTGCCCCGGCTGTCTGACCTGTTGGCAGAGCAAGCAAGAGGCAAGGCCGGCATCACAAACTACCAGACACGGATTCAACCATGGAAGAGGCAAAACTCGCGTTTATCGGCGCTGGCAATATTGCTCAGGCCATCATCGGCGGCTTGATCAACGACGGCATTCCGCACCGGAACATACTGGCCATAGACCCGTCTGCTGATCAACTTGAGCGGCTCCCCGACGGCGTCAGAAAGGAAATTACAGCAACCGGCCAACTCAAGGACATCGATGCCATTGTCATTTGCGTCAAACCCAATCTGGTTGGCACAGTGTTGGTGGGCCTGGCGCCGGACGCCACTGGCAAACTGGTGATCAGCGTTGCCGCAGGCATCACCACAGCAACCATCACAGAGTCACTTGGAGGCAAGCCCGCAATCATCCGCTGCATGCCCAATACGCCAGCGCTTGTAGGCACAGGGATGACCGGTCTGTTTGCATCAGCCGCTGTGACCGCGGTGCAGAAAAAGCTGGCCGAAACAGTGCTGGGCGCAGTTGGCGAGTTTATCTGGTTTGACAATGAAGCAGATCTTGATGCGGTGACCGCCGTTTCAGGCAGCGGCCCGGCCTACTTTTTCCTCGTCATGGAAGCCATGCAACAGGCAGGTGAGTCACTGGGGCTATCGGCAGCCACCAGCCGTCAGCTTGTGCTGCAGACCGCGCTTGGCGCAGCCCGCATGGCGGCGGGCGGATCGCTCTCCGCGGCTGAACTTCGCCGTAACGTCACGTCCCCCGGGGGTACCACCGAAGCGGCGATTAACAGTCTGCTGGCCGCCGGGATAGAACAGACCTTCAAGACCGCGCTGCATGCTGCTGCGGAACGATCACGGGAACTCGCCGGTCCGAACCTATATAATCCGGACCAAACCAGATAATCCGGACCAAACCAGATAATCGAGACTAAACCGGCCACACGAACTCGCCGTAGTTCTCAGGATCACAAAGGCGTTACCAAAACATGAGTGCAAATCTTGCCCAGGCGGGCGCTTACATC
Organism: uncultured Pseudomonadales bacterium; assembly: GCA_964351065.1. Classification (GTDB taxonomy): domain Bacteria; phylum Pseudomonadota; class Gammaproteobacteria; order Pseudomonadales; family Azotimanducaceae; genus JANQJA01. Next base: position 7,017 of record CAYGNA010000032.1, on the reverse strand, counting down.
GTCCAGACTATTTTTGGCCTCTACGTTATCGCCATCATGCTCAGATTCCTGATGCAGGTGGCAAAGACGGACTACTACAACCCCATTTGCCAGGCGATTGTAAAAATCACTGATCCAGGCATCAAACCGTTCGGCACCATACTGCCCACCTTCGCCGGCATTAACTTTGCGACGCTAGGCGCTGCATTTGTGATTCAGCTGGTTGCTGTTGTTCTTATCATGATGTTAAGTGGTGGCCCGGTATTTCATCCACTCTATATCGCATGGGTGCTGGTTGGACTTTTCTCGCTGATCTTCGATATATACTTTTACTCACTCATTGTCATGGTAATTGCCAGCTGGATCGCGCCCTACTCAAACCATCCGGCACTGACGCTCGTGCAACAACTGACCGAGCCACTTTGCGGCCCGGCGCGCAAACTTCTGCCACCAATGGGTGGACTGGATTTCTCGATTATCCTGGTGTTTCTCTTTATCACCATCATCGACAAGATCCTTGTGATAGAGCCACTTGCCTACCAGTATCTGCGGATACCGCACGGGCTGATCATTGGCCTTTAGTTACCAGAAGAGTCACCAGAAACGCAACCAGAAGCACGCCACATATTGCAGGCTAACGCTGCTGGTCCTGCTGTTACTGCCGGGCGCGCTGGCCAGGGCGGAAATGCAGGTGTTCGGCGACTTCGAAGTACATTACACCGCCTTTCGAAGCACCCTTGTTCCCGCCAGTGTGGCAGACGCACATGGCATAGTCCGCAGCAATACGCGCATCATCACCAACGTCACGGTGCGGTATGACGGCCAGCCTGTGCGGGCCCGGATCAGCGGGACTGTCAGCAATCTGCTGAACCAGATGTTTCAGCTGGATTTTGTTGAGGTCACGGAGGAAACCGCGGTGTATTACCTGGCCAGCCAGGTAATAGATGAAAAAGACACGCTCAGGTACCAGTTGGAAGTTCAGCCAGATGGTGCTGAAGCGCCATTCGAGATCAGTTTCATGCGGCAGTATTTTGGAGGGCAGACCCAGTGAAAATGGTGTTGGCAAGTGGGAACGCCCACAAGGTGCTGGAAATCAGCAGGGCGCTGCCAGACAGTTACCTCTTGTTACCACAAACAGATCTGGGTGTGAGCGCAGCCGAAGAGACGGGCCTGACCTTTGTCGAGAATGCAATCATCAAGGCAAGGCATGCAGCAACAGTGACCGGCCTGCCCGCCATCGCTGATGACTCCGGCCTTTTGGTTGACTACCTGAAAGGCGCACCCGGCATTTATTCATCACGATACGCAGGCAACACCGCAACCGACGCAGACAACAACCGCAAACTGCTGGCCGCACTGGCCGACGTCCCTGTCGAAGACAGAACCGCCAGGTTCCAATGCGTCATTGTCGTCATGCAGCATGCGCTTGACCCGACGCCACTCATCGTAACAGGCAGTTGGGAGGGATTGATCGTTACAGTACCAAGCGGTGCCGGTGGCTTTGGTTACGACCCACTGTTTTTCCTGCCTGATCTGAATTGTACTGTTGCTGCCCTTTCCGATGCTCAAAAAGATGCTTTAAGTCACCGCGGCCAGGCGATAGCGCAGTTGAAGCAACGGTTACCCGCATGACATCCCGGCCACTTGCACTCTACGTGCATATCCCATGGTGTGTAAAAAAGTGCCCCTACTGCGACTTCAATTCTCATGAAGTCAGGACCACACTCGATGAATGGGCATACGTGCGTGCATTGATCGATGACCTGACAACAGAGCTGGCACGCGGAATTGATCAGGACATCAGCACCATCTTCATTGGTGGCGGCACACCGAGTCTGTTTTCACCCGACGCTATTGGCAATCTGCTGCAGGAGGTCAGGAAATATTGCCGTATTACTCCCGATGCTGAGATTACGATGGAGGCCAACCCCGGCACACTCCAGGAAGGCGAGAACCGCTTCAGGGCATACCGGGACGCCGGCATCAACAGGATAAGTCTTGGCGTCCAGAGCTTCAGCAATGTTCACCTGGAAAGACTGGGCAGAATTCATAGCGGCGGGGAGGCCAGCCGCGCGTTCGAGGCTGCCCGCGCGGCTGGCATTGCCAACATCAACATTGATCTAATGCACGGTCTACCCGGACAGAGTGCAGAGCAGGCGCTTGATGATCTCAATACCGCAATATCACTAGGGCCCCAACACATCTCGTGGTACCAGCTGACCATTGAACCCAATACCCTGTTCTACAAGCGTCCGCCGGTGTTACCAGCGGATGACGTGCTCTGGGAAATCTATGAACGCGGCACCCGGCGGCTGGGTGATGCAGGATATGAGCGCTATGAGGTTTCAGCTTTCGCGCGTGAGGGATTGCGGAGCATGCACAACCTCAACTACTGGACGTTTGGCGACTATATCGGCATCGGGGCAGGCGCCCACGGCAAATTGTCTCTGCCAGGCGGCATTTGCAGGACAACAAAAACCCGGCGCCCTGAGGATTACCTGAGAAGTCCTGGTACCAGGACTGTCACGGTTGAGCCAACTGAGCTTCCCCTGGAATTTCTGATGAATGCGCTACGGCTCCCCGGGGGGTTTGATCTTGCAACCTTCACGCTCGGCACAGGACTGCCAGCCAGTGTCCTCGATTCTTTTCTTGCCAATGGCGTGAAGAAAGCGCTACTCGACACCAACGGCAGTCACGTCAAACCAACAGCGCTTGGGCTGCAATACCTCAATGACCTGCTATTACTCATCGATGACTCGAGTGTCATCGCCAGGACTTAAGGCGCCGCACATCCCGCTCGGCAATCAGCCCGAGAGGGGTTTTCGCCAGGCAAGGTCAGTGACCTCATGCCCCAGCCGTTCACCCCGCTTTTCATACTTTGTTCCGGGGCGCAGGGGCGCTGGGACACGCTCGAGTTCAAATTCTTCGAGAACTGTCTCAATATGCTCCGCATAGGGCAGCCAGTCAGTCGCTATGTGTATCAGGCCGCCCGGTACAAGCCGATCCAGGACGAGGGAAATAAATGAAGGATTGATAAGTCGGCGTTTGTGGTGCCGCTTCTTGTGCCAGGGGTCAGGGAAAAAAACCTGAACGCGATCTATGCTGCCAGGAGCAAAACAGTCCTGCAGGATAACAACGCTGTCACCGTGGTAAACGCGAAGGTTGGTCAGACTGGCGTCAGCCGCCTTGAGCAAAAGGTGCCCCACGCCCGGCCGGTGGACTTCGATTCCAACAAAGTTCCAGTCTGGCTGAAGCTGCGCCATCTCGAACAGGGAGTCGCCCATGCCAAAGCCAATTTCCACAGCAAGCGGCTGTTGAATGGCAAAGCAGACTGGATTAAATGAGTCGCCGCCCTCGAGCCCAAACGCCGGCCATTCACTGACAAGCGCCTGACGCTGCCCTTCTGTCATCCGACCTTCCCGAATAACATAAGAGCGGATGGGCCGGTTTAGCTCGCGTTCTGCCATATTCCAACGCCAAGCAGACCCCAGCCAAGAATCAGCGCCACGCCACCAACAGGTGTAATGGGGCCAACCCATTTGATACCTGTGAGCACCAGCAGGTAAAGGCTGCCGCTAAACAGGACAATACCCGCGGCGAAGGCAACAGACGAGGCAGTAAGTGCCCAGTGTTTTCCCCAATGGGCCGCACACAGGCATACCATGAGCAATGCCAGCGAATGGGTGATCTGGTAGTTAACGCCGGTTTCAAAAGCGTGTTGTAAGCGTTCATCCAGACGACCGCGTAGCGCGTGTGACCCGAAGGCACCCAGTACTACCCCTAACATCCCGGAGAATGCCGCAAATGTGAAGATCAGTTTGGACAAGTATCAAGCCTGGTCGTCGATCTGCTTTCTGAGCTTCTTGAGCGCGTTTTGCTCAAGCTGACGGACACGTTCTGCCGATATCCCATACTGGCCAGCAAGCTCGTGCAGGGTCGACTTTTCTTCAGCCAGCCAGCGCCGCTGAACAATGTCACGCGACCGGTCATCAAGTTGCTCAAAAGCCGAGGCAAGTGCGTGCATCGAGGCAGAGCTTTCATCCGCGGCTTCAACAATCAATGCGGGATTACTCTCAAGATCCTCCAGCACACGAGACGGGCTGACATAGTCATCATCATCCTGTGGTGTCGCATCATAGGACTCATCGCGCGAAGAGAGCCTGCCTTCCATTTGGCGTACGTCCACCGGCTTCACCCCCAGGTCAGTCGCAATACTGCGGGTCTCTGCATCGTTCATCCAGCCAAGACGCTGGGTTGAACTGCGCAGGTTAAAGAAGAGCTTGCGCTGGGCCTTGGTGGTCGCGACCTTAACAATCCGCCAGTTTTTGAGGATATATTCGTGGATCTCAGCCTTTATCCAGTGGACTGCAAAGGACACCAGGCGCACACCGTACTCTGGATTAAACCGTTTGACTGCCTTCATGAGACCAACGTTGCCTTCCTGAATCAGGTCAGCTTCTGACAGGCCATAGCCTGAGTAGGATCGGGCAACATAAACCACAAACCGCATGTGAGAAAGCACCAACTGGCGTGCAGCGTCAACGTCACCGTCGTAGAACAGCTTGCCGGCGAGCTCTTGTTCCCGTTCCGGGGTGAGCAGGGGTATGCTGTTCACAGACTGTATGTACGCCTCGAGGTTACCCCCAGGCGTTAACAGGTCCAGTGGTTGGATATTGGTGCTCATGAGCAGCCTTTTACCAGCAAAAAGGGCACGTATTCTAACACTCATACGTGCCCGCGCCTATTGTGGCTCAATCTCCCCCAAATGACGTCGAACAGCCAGCGCAGCCCCGAGCACACCCAGGCCCGCGCCAAGGGTGATGAGCATCAAGGATCCTGTAACCCCCAGGCCTACCACGGCAAACTCATCGCTGTATGACCGGACCAGCGTATTTACCGGGCCGGCGAGGAAAAGCAGACTCGCCTGCACCATGATCCAGGCAGTGAGTGCGCCCCCTGCCCCATACCAGAAGCCGAGGTAAAGAAACGGCCGGCGGACAAACCCGTCGGTGCCGCCAACCAGTTTGACCACCTCAATCTCGGCACGTCGATTTTCAATCGCGAGGCGGATGGTATTGCCAATCGACAGCAGGACCCCGAGTCCGAGGAAAGCCGCCAGCGCCATCACAAACCGCTGACCCAGAGTCACCATGGCATAAAGCCGCTCAATCCACTCAATATCAACGGACACTGAATCCACCAGCTTGTTCTGTTCCAGGTTTGCAACCATCAGCCGAATCGACGCGGTATCGCCGTACGGCACAATTTCGACAACCGCTGGCAACGGATTTTCGTCAAGCACCGTGACAACATCGCCAAAACCGGATCGGGCCTGGAACTCCTGCAGGGCTTCGTCAGCACTGATATAGAGCACCGAATCCACCGACGCCATTTCTTTCAGCTGGTCAACAAGCGCGCGACCTTCGGACACAGTCGCTGAATGCGAGAGATAAACACTGACTCTTGGTTTACCCTGCCAGTCCGCGCTGACGTCACTGACATTGGCAAGCAGCAGGTAAAAGATGGCCGGCAATGCAAGCGCCACCCCGATTACCAACCAGGTCATCAGGCTGGATATCCACGTGGCCAACAATTCCCGCAAACTCTTGCCGGCCACCTCAATATGATTCTGGGCCCAGCCGCGTATGCGGCCTGCAGGGTCCGTTCGCGCAGTTACTGCACCACTGCCTCGTTGCGTCACAGCCAAGTATTACTCCAGCACCCGAAGCTCACCCTGGTTCAGGGTCAGCTGCTTCTTTTTCATCCTGGCAACCAGGTCCAGGTCATGGGTTGCAATCAGAACCGTGACGCCAACCTGATTGAACTGTTCAAACAGATTCATGATTTCGCGGGAGAGATCTGGATCAAGGTTACCGGTAGGTTCGTCCGCGAGCAGTAATGCCGGCCGGTTGACCACCGCACGTGCAATGCCGACGCGCTGCTGTTCACCGCCAGAGAGCGTAATAGGAAACTGTTTCTCTTTCTCGGAGAGACCCACCTTGGACAAAGCGGCACGCACCCGGCGGCCAATATCGCGTGAGTGATACCCCGCGATAACAAGTGGTAACGCAACATTGTCGTAAACCGTTCGGTCAAACAGTAACTGGTGATTCTGAAATACTACGCCGACATTTCGCCTGAGGTGCGGAACCTGTCGACGGGATAGCCGGTTCAGGTTGGTTCCCTGGACAAACACCTGGCCCTGGCTCGGCCGCTCCATCAGGATAATCAGTTTCAGCAGGGTACTTTTACCCGCACCGGAGTGGCCAGTCAGAAAGGCCATTTCATCATCACCCAGCTCAAAGCTTACTCTGGAGAGAGCCTCGTGACCGCCCGGATAACGCTTGCTGACCTGGTCAAATCGGATCATTCGGAATTGCCGCCGCCGGCTCCTTCAAACAACGCGCTGACAAAGGCCTCTGCATCGAATGGTCTCAAATCATCAATCCGCTCGCCAACACCAACAAACCGGATGGGTAACCCCAGTTCTTTGGCAATCGCAAAGATAACCCCTCCTTTTGCAGTGCCATCGAGTTTGGTCAACGTTATGCCCGTAACATCCACACTCGCCAGGAACTCGCGCGCCTGGGAGATCGCGTTCTGCCCGGTACCAGCATCCAGTACCAGCATGACTTCATGGGGAGCTGCAGGATCAATTTTCCCCATAACACGCTTGATCTTGGCCAACTCATCCATCAGGTTCTTGCGATTCTGCAGACGACCGGCAGTATCCGCAATCACCACATCAATACCTTTGGACTTTGCCGAGGCGAGCGCATCAAAGATGACCGATGCACTGTCAGCGCCACTGCCTTGTGCAATAACATCCACGCCATTTTGCTCACCCCAGGCCAGAAGCTGCTCCACCGCTGCCGCGCGGAAAGTATCTCCGGCCGCCAGCATCACTGATTTACCCTCGTTCTGCAGTCGCTTGGCAAGTTTGCCAATGGTCGTCGTTTTGCCCGCGCCGTTCACGCCGACCATCAGAATCACAAATGGTCTCTCGCCAGTCGTAACCTCAAGGGGTACCTCCACGTC
>CAYGNA010000031.1:2163-20021 GCA_964351065.1 uncultured Pseudomonadales bacterium | reverse complement strand
GGCTGCGGCTGGATACCACCCAGCACTGCGCCGCCCCCGGCTTCATATCGATAGGTATGCGCGTCCTGGCCTGCAATATACTCCTCACCGCGCTGGCAGTGCGTCAGCAGTGCCAACAGATTCGCCTGGGTGCCGCTGGTTGCGAAGATGGCCGCCTCTTTGCCTGTGACCGCCGCTGCTTTCGCCTCCAGGCTATTCACCGTGGGATCTTCACCATAAACATCGTCACCGACGCTGGCTTCCATCATGGCATGACGCATCCCGGCTGTCGGGGTGGTTACAGTATCACTGCGAAGATCAATCAAGCGCTATTCTCCTGGGTGTCTAACTCTGGTTAGAAAAGACTTTAACTTTATACAGTATTTATATATCAATGAGATATAGGTCAAATCTAATGTTGATTAAAGCATATCTGCGCTGATTGACATCAGTATACCCGAGGGCTAAGGTGCTCGCGCATTGATTAGTGAGCCAGAACCCATGTACACCGGAATTGTCCAGGCGATGCTGCCTGCCAGTCGAGTAGAGCGCAAGCCAGGTTTGATGTCTTTCTCCCTGCCATTCCCGACGGTACTGTCAGACGAACTCGAATTGGGTGCAAGTGTTGCGGTCAACGGCGTGTGTTTCACCGTGACCCAGATCGATGGCCAGGAGGTCAGTTTTGATGCCATCAGCGAAACACTGGCGCTGAGTAACATCAAATACCTTGAGCCCGGTACACAGGTCAACATCGAGCGATCAGCAAAGGCGGGGGCTGAGGTTGGCGGGCATATACTGTCGGGCCATGTGATTGGCACTGCAGAGCTGATCCAAATCGAGGAGAGTGACAATAACCGCAGATTGACCTTTCGTGGCGAACCGGACTGGATGCGTTTCATCTTCAACAAGGGTTTTCTAGCGGTCAATGGCTGTAGTCTTACCGTGGCCGCCATTGACAAGACAGCGGCCACATTCAGCATTAACCTCATCCCCGAGACGCTCGCAAGGACCAACTTTGCGCTATTGTGCACGGGTGACGAGGTCAACATCGAGCTTGACCAGCAGACCCAGGTGATCGTCGAAACCGTCGAGCGCGTGCTGGCGGAACGATTCCTGAATCCATAACTTATTCGACTGCTGACATAACCGTTTATGAAACTGCTTTCAAAAAATCAGCCGCTTCGGCTTTTTGATACCTACAACCGCGAATTGCGCGAATTTGTGCCGCTGAAACCCGATGAGGTAGGTCTCTACTGCTGTGGTCCTACGGTCTATCACTACGCCCACATCGGAAACCTGCGCACCTACCTCTTTGAAGATATCCTGCGCCGAACGCTGGAGGTGAACGGCTACCGTGTACAGCACATCGTGAATATCACCGATGTCGGGCACCTGACCTCTGACGCTGATACTGGCGAGGACAAAATGGAACTTGGCACGCGCCGCACCGGAATGTCGGCGTGGGAACTGGCCGAGTTTTATGCCGATGCGTTCAAACAGGACCTGGTCAGCCTTAACATCAAAGCACCGACAATCTGGTGCAAGGCCACGGACCATATCGAGGGACAGATAGCCTTTATCAAGGACCTGGAGGTCAAGGGTTTCACCTATCGCACCAGCGATGGCATCTATTTTGACTCGCGCAAACTGAATAACTATGGCTACCTGGCACGTCTTGACGTTGATGGCCTGATGGCTGGGGCCCGGGTAGACCTGGGTGAACGCCGCTTTGTGACAGATTTTGCGCTCTGGAAGTTCTCCCCAGCCGACGAACAACGGCAGATGGAATGGGACAGTCCATGGGGAACAGGCTTTCCTGGCTGGCACATTGAGTGTTCTGCCATGTCAGCGGAGTACCTGGGTGACTTTTTTGACATTCATTGTGGTGGCGAAGATCACATACCTATTCATCACACCAATGAAATTGCCCAGACCCAGGCAAGCCGGGGCACCCGGCTCGCTAACTTCTGGATGCACGGCTACTTTCTGCAACTTGATAGCGCCAAAATGTCCAAATCTTCAGGCGATTTCCTGCGTCTTGCTTCACTGCAAGAACAGGAAATAGATCCCCTGGCTTACCGGTATATGTGCCTGACAGCGCATTATCGAACCCAGATGTCTTTTTCCTGGGAGAGCCTTGCGGCAAACGCAACTGCACTCGGCAGACTTTACCAGGCGGCGTTTGACTGGGGTGAACCCGGTGAGGTGCTCGCTGATTATGTTGGCCGGTTTATGGATTGCATCAACGATGATCTCAATACACCACGTGCACTGGCTGTGGTGTGGGATCTGGCAAAATCTGGCGAAGCTGCCGCTGACAGGAAGGCGACCCTGCTGGCACTGGATGAAATTCTGGGGCTTGGTATCGCCGAATGGTCACCAGCGATTGAAGAGATTCCCGCCGAGATTTCAGCCCTGGCCGACGCCCGCGTGCTGGCGCGTAAGAACAGGGAGTGGCAACAAGCAGATGAGCTGAGGGATGCAATTACCGCGGCGGGTTACCAGGTCGAGGATACGCGGGATGGTTACCGGCTCCGCCGCGATTAAGGTGGTTGATCAGGCGTAAAGCTGCTTCCATTCATCAATATCAGTTGCAGAACCATCGTTCAGCATGACGCCAAGCTCATAACCGCCACCATTACGCTTGGTCCACCTGACCTCACTGCTCAGGAAAAACTTGCCCGGACCTGTTGTGTTGTCAATCCACAGATCGAGTTGGCACCCTGAAGGTAATGGTGTATCTGTCACAAGTCGCAGCCCGGATGCGGATACATCCAGCGCGCGGCAGGAGAGGGTGGTACCCAGAAGCTCATGATTTGCACAGCTGACCACTTGCACAAAGAGGGATTCGTTACTCTGCAGGCGAAACTCCCGACGATTCTCATCATTCTTCGCACTGTTCGTAACCAGTTGCCGGTTCTCGCGGCGTCGGCGTGCTTCAGCAATATCGACAACTTTTGACATTAATAGTGATGTGCTCATCGCCCGTATCCTCTTGTGTTGGCGTTGCTGCCAGTGTTCTCTCACCTAACAACATAGCGAAAGCCGTGCCAACTTTTAAAATCCAACAAATATTCAATATAAACAATGTGTTATGAGTGTTGTGACAAGAATTGCCGCGTCTGTGACAGGTGACGCAGAGCGGCAGCCAGGGAAAATTTGCGGCATACCGGGCTTACCATTGACGTGTTTGGACGGGGGACAGGTAAAAGAGGCATAATCGCGCCACTATTTTTAATGAGCATGTCCAATGTCCGCCTTTTTTGAGCGCCTGGCACTGGTCCAGGAGTCTTACGACACGCTGCTTTGTATTGGCCTGGATCCGGATCCGGCACGGTTTCCAGCTAGTATCCGGCAGTCTGCCAACCCTGTTTTTGAGTTCAATCGACACATTATCGACGCAACAGCAGACCTGGTTTGCTGTTACAAACCGCAGATAGCCCACTACGCGGCTCTGGGCGCAGAAGCCGAGTTGGAGCAAACCATCAACTACATCAAGGACAGGAATATTCCGGTTGTTCTCGATGCAAAACGAGGTGATGTGGGTTCCACGGCAGAGAAGTATGCGCAGGAGGTTTTTGACCGCTACGGTGCTGATGCCGCCACCATTAACCCGTACCTGGGCCTGGACGCCATGGCACCATTCCTTGAACGCAGCGACAAGGGCCTGTTTATCCTTTGCCGAACATCCAATCCAGGCGGCGGTGATATCCAGGAACTGCGCCTCGACAATGGCAAACTGCTCTATGAACATATCGCAGAACAGGCAGCAATGGCATGGAATCAGCATGGCAATGTAGGCCTTGTAGTTGGCGCGACCCAACCAGTTGAACTCAGGCGGATTCGCGCCATCACGGGTAAGATGCCATTTCTGGTACCAGGCATAGGCGCTCAGGGCGGTGATTTGGATGCAACCTTAAAGGCCGGGGCAGGGGGTGGACTGATCATCAGTTCGTCTCGCGCGATTCTCTACGCGGGAAGCGACCGGTCCTTTGACAAAGCTGCAAGGACGGCAGCCATGGCCACACGGGACGACATAAATCGCTGTCAGTCCATGCTCTAGATGACGCAGATGCTGTTGCTCGCATTTCGCGTCGGTTTTGTCGTGGCGATTGTGACAATCACCTGGCTCGCACTCACTTCATCTGCGGTTGCACAGTCCCTGGCCTGGTGGGACAAGGGCAACCACTTTATTGCCTTTTTTGTACTGTCTTTCCTGCTGGACCACGCCGCGCCTGATGACGCGGTCTGGTGGCGAGGCAACAATCCACTCAAGTGGTCTGGCCTGCTGGCCTATGGCGTGGGCATTGAGTGCATGCAGTGGTACAGTGGCGAGCGCCAGTTTGAACTGCTTGACGCCGCTGCCGATCTGGTCGGGATTGTTGCCTACATTGCCATCCGACCGCTGACTGTGCGCGTAGAACTTCTGGCCGATCTGCGCATCAAAAGATCCTGAATGCTCATTTAATATTACCGAGGTATATATGTTGCGACTTTTGATCATCATTGGAATGGTACTTGGTGCCAGCACGGTGCGAGCGGACTGGACACTTGACCCCATGGCTTCATCGCTGACATTTGCATCGGTAAAGAACGGCTCGATTGTTGAACCACACCTGTTTGGCAACCTGAACGGAGGCGTTGATGCCAGCGGGGCAGCTATAGTGACGGTTGCACTCGACAGCGTTGATACCCTGATTCCAATCAGGGACGAGCGTCTCCGCAACATGCTCTTTAAAGTAGACCAGTTCCCCACAGCCACTTTTCGAGCAAACGTCGAGGTTGCTTTTTTGCAGACCGGACAGGTCGGAACATCCTCGGAGTTGTCCCTGGCGGGCGAACTCACGATTCATGGCGTGACAATAAAGACAACTGTCCCGGTAAAAATCAATCGCGTGAGTGCTGATCGGGTACAGGTGTTTCCGATTCGTCCGATGATCATTTCCGCGGCAAGCTTTGGCATGACTGAAGGTCTTGAAGCATTGCGGGAAATTGCTGGGCTCCAGTCGATTGGGCCCGTGGTGCCAGTATCATTCCTGCTGGTTTTCCAGCAGTCCTAAGCTTAATACGCAAACCTGCTGCGTCATTCTGACATCTTCCTGTGTTGGCTCAGCGGTCAGGCGGGCATCGCCATCCCGATGCCTCGTTCAGGCATCGGCAGGTGCTAAAGCGCCGGTAAATCCAGTTCAACCCAGATTGGGCAGTGATCTGATGGGCGATCCATCGCGCGAATTTCATAGTCAATGCCAGCAGCTTTCACATGGTGTTGAAGATCATTCGACGCCAGAATAAGGTCAATCCGCAGGCCACGCCTCGGTTCCCGCTCAAACCCCCTGGATCGATAATCGAACCAGCTGAAGCGATCAGCCTCGTCCGAATGCTGCTGCCGGAAGCTGTCAAACGTTCCCCAGTCGACAAGGCGCTGCAGCCATTCACGTTCCTCGGGCAGAAAGCTCGCTTTACCATCGCGTAACCAGCGTTTTCGATTGTCTTCGCCAATACCTATATCAGCATCCAGCGGTGCCACATTCATATCGCCCATGATAATCAGTGGACCGCCGTTAGCATGATGCGCATCCAGGTGAGCCATCAGGTCTGCGTAAAACTTCTGCTTGTTCGGGAACTTCACAGGATGATTTCGAGCTTCTCCCTGTGGAAAGTAACAGTTGATTACTGACAGATTCCTGCCATCACCCAGTGGATACTGAGCGGCAATAAAGCGCCGCTGACTGGCATCGTCATCTTCACGAAAGCCACGCTCCACATTGACAGGTTCAGTGCGGGAGAGCAGGGCAACACCATAGTGAGTTTTTTGCCCGTGAAACACCGGGTGGTAGCCCAATTCGCGGATCGCATCGACCGGAAAGTCCTCATCCGTTACCTTGGTTTCCTGCAGGCCTATAATGTCCGGCGCATGGCTGCCAATAACGGCTTCCAGCTGGTGTAGACGGGTTCGGATGCTGTTGACGTTAAAAGATACGAGTCTCATAAAACACCATTGGATTCGAGCGCTGGCAGGACAATCAGGTTTTCTAACCGACCGCTAGCTCAGACGCGATAAAGATTAATGTTGCTGACTTTGGGGTCGCGTTTTGCGGCGAGATCAATGACCAGTCCTTCGGCCGCAATATGGGCTCCAATTCGGGACCGTTGGGATTTGAAGAACCGGGCATTTTCAATGGCTATTTCGTCGAGTTCAGCATCAATTCGTTCTGGATCATGATGATACATCACCAGGTTGCGTACTTGTGCGTCAACAGCAAGCTGACGAACCTGTGCAATTAGCGAATGGCCCCAGCCGTGTTTGCCCGGCAGGTCGTTCTCGTCGTATTGGGCGTCGTGTACAAGCACATCCACGCCTTCACAGAATTCTACCCACTGTGCGTACGACGTTCGCGCAGTACCCGGCGGAAACAGTTCATTGTCAGTAATGTAGGCGAACGAAACGCCATCTTCTTCCACCCGGTAGGCATAGCCACCGCCAGGATGATTGATGACTCGTCTATCTGTATGGAAAGCCTGGCCTTCGATAAAACCCGCGAAGTCCTGAATGTTTGTTATTTGTGAGGGCAGGTCATCAGCGTGGACAGGGAAGTTGGAGCCGTCCATCTGTTCAAGCAGGCCATGCAGCGCCATGGTATTGCCCTCAGTACCCTGTAGCACCCGAATTCTGCGGTCCGGCTGGTAAATAGGCTCAAAAAAGGGGTACCCCTGAATGTGGTCCCAGTGCCCGTGACTTAGCAACAGCAACAGTGGTTCGTCATTTTCGACCAATTTGTGGCCGAGTTTCCTGATGCCGGTGCCGGAATCAAATATCAGGTTTTCACCACAGTTAAGGCGAACGTGAACGCAAGATGTATTACCACCGTATTTGACCGTGCCCGGGCCCGGTGCAGCAATTGAGCCACGCACACCATAGAACGTAATCAGCATGCGCGTCGCCTGGCATGACCAGATGCCGCGGCAAATCTCCGTCGGCTAACGGCAGCCACAGCGACTAATCGCGTTTCCCGGTAATCAGATCACGAAACTTGTCCAGCAGCGTTTCGTATTTGTAGTCCGTGAACTCACCAGCATCAAAGTACATGCCGTGCTCACGACATGCCTCATACCAGATATGTGGCTGTTTGGGATCGGAGACCTTTTCCATTTTCTTGCCGCATCGTGGGCAATCAACGTCTTCTATCTTGTTAAATTCTTTGCCGATCTCTGGATCGCCACTGTCAACAAACTCTGACATCCACTTGCCTTTAAGTGTCTCAGCTTCACCAACGTCAAACCACAGACCCTTGCAGTTGGTGCAGCGATCGACGGTCATGTTGCGACCGTATGTGACTTCTTCCATAGAGGCATGGCACTTGGGGCATTCCATAACTTTAAACCTTCTTTTTGGTTTCGAGACGCCTGACTGGTGCCAGACCCTGGATTGATCGAAAGTATACCTGACAGAATTCTGATAGTGGACGGTTTCTTGGTGGGCTCCGCTGAACGGCTTAACCTGTATGTAACTTCGCATAATGTATATTATGTTAAATTACATAATCACCAAAGGCCGCCGGGTGTTCGATCAACATGACGCCTTGATTTGACCACCACTGACCCGGCGCAATTCACCAGGTGCGTTAATGACTCGTAAGGACAACGGATCAGGTAAAATCAGTTCACTTTCCTCGCAGGAGAAATCCGTGCGCTATCTGCTTCTACTCTTATGCTGCGTCCTTGCTCTTCACGTTGGTGCTGACCAGGACGAATATCAGGTGTCAGGACTCGAACAACCCGCAGAGATTGTTGTTGACCAATGGGGCGTGCCGCACATTTATGCGCTCACTCACTATGACGCATTTTTTGTCCAGGGCTTTAACGCTGCGCGTGATCGCCTGTGGCAGATTGATCTCTGGCGCCGTCGGGGTCTTGGTCAGTTGGCTGAAGTACTCGGTCCAGCCTATATCGAACAGGACACAGCCACACGGCTGTTCCTGTATCGCGGATCCATGTTCCATGAGTGGCTCGCGTACGGTTCTGACGCGAAACGAATTGCAGAAGCCTTTACCGCGGGCATCAATGCGTATGTAACGCTCGCCCGCAATGATGAAAAACTGCTACCCGTGGAATTTACCCTCCTGGATTACAAGCCAGCAATGTGGCAACCCGAAGACGTGGTAAAAATTCGCAGTAATGGACTCTGGCGCAACGTTACCAGTGAAGTCACTCGCGCACGGGTGGTTTGTGGCTATGGCCTTGAAGCTGATGCCATACGCAAGAAGCTTGAGCCCCAATGGACTACCACCGTTCCCGCTGGTCTTACCCCCTGCGACATACCTGAAGATGTACTAAAGGTCTATTCGCTCGCCAAAGCGCCAGTCAATTTTGGCAATGCTGTGCAATTCGCCAACATTGATGCTCCTGACCAGTCAACGCTGCTTGCGGCTTTTGAAGCGGTACAACGTGATGCAGGCAGCAACAACTGGGTGGTAGCGCGAAAAAGGACAACAACCGGCAGACCAATATTGGCCAATGACCCGCATCGCGGACACGCGGTGCCATCACTTCGCTACGCTGCACACCTCGTTGCACCCGGGATTAACGTGATCGGTGCTGGAGAACCCGCTTTACCCGGCATTTCCATTGGGCACAACGAGCGAATTGCATTTGGCCTCACCATTTTCTCGATCGACCAGGAAGACCTGATGGTCTACGAGGTCCGACGAAACCGGTATCGGTACCAGGGTGAATGGGTACCATTTGAAGAACTGGAAGAAACTGTCAAGGTAAGACATGACGAGTCTGTCAGCGTAAAACTGAAGTTCACCCGTCACGGACCCGTGGTGTATGAGTCCGGGAACCTTGCATTCGCTGTGCGAGCAGCATGGCTGGAACCAGGTATGGCACCCTACTTCGGTTCTATTGAGTACATGCGGGCGCAGAACTGGCGACAGTTCCTCGCCGCCCTAAACCGTTGGGGCGCGCCGGCTGAAAACCAGGTTTATGCAGATATCGAAGGCAATATTGGCTACAAACCTGCCGGTCTGACACCCATTCGCGAAAACTATGATGGCCTGCTACCAGTCCCAGGTGATGGCACCTATGAGTGGCACGGGTTTCACGACATGGACAAACTGCCCGTGCAATACAATCCGGCAAGGGGCTGGGTCGCAACCGCCAACGCGATGAGTTTGCCCGAGGGTTACCCCTATCAACAGGTCAAGCCCGGATTCGAATGGTCTGCGCCCTGGCGGATCAACCGGATCAGCGAAGTGCTGGATTCAACCATGCCGCACTCTATCCAGGACTCCCTTGATTTACAGCGTGACTATCTATCCATTCCCGCCCGCAGGATCCTGTCCGCCATCCAGATTGATCAGTTACCGGCAGTCGCGGCAGCGCTGTTTGATGGTTGGGACTTCCGTCTGACTGCTGATTCTGGTGCAGCCGCCCTTTTCGAAATCTGGTATGGCGAATTTCTGCAAGCCGGTGTGATCGAGCGATTGACAGAGGCACCAGCGACAAGCCTTGGATACCTTGATTCGCTTGTAGTCGTCGAGCGATTTGAACAGATGACGAAGGAGCAGCGAATGGGCATCGTTGTCGCAACCATGCCCGCCGCGATAGCCCGCGCCAAAGTCCTGCTCGGTGATGATCCCGCAACATGGCGTTGGGGAACAATTCATACCATGGCTTTCGAACACCCCCTGCTGGATTATGTTGACGCAAACACCAAAGACCTGTTGGCGATGCCCGTGGTGAGTCGTGGCGGCAGTGGAGATACGCCTAATGCCACGCGCCACAATCGACACTATTCGGTCACCAGCGGCGGATCCTGGCGCATGGTACTTGATGTCGGTAACTGGGATCGGGCGTTCATGACCAACGCACCGGGTCAGAGCGGTGATCCAACAAGCGATCACTATGATGACCTGCTGCAGGTGTGGGCTGATGACGGTAAACTGCCACTACTCTATAGTCGCGATGCCGTGAACAAACACGCAGTACGCCGTATCCTTCTCCAGCCCGAGGTGACAAATTGAAACCGATGGGTGAATTGGCCGAAGCGATTGCGGATCAATACCTGGCTGAAGAGCGCCAGCTTATCCAGCGGTACGTCGCGATGATTACCCCCGACGCTGCAGAACGAGTCGCCGTCTCAGGCAGATCCGTTGGACTGATCAACAAAATTCGCACCCACCCGGATTTTAACCGTGGTCTGGACGCGTTTATGGCAGAGTACAGCCTCGATTCCAGCGAGGGCATACGCCTGATGACGCTGGCCGAGGCGCTGGCCCGTATTCCTGACGAAGACACCAAAGAGGCACTGATCCGGTCGAAACTTACCGGTGCGGACTGGTCCAGACATATTGGCCGGAGTCTCTCCCCTTTTGTCAACTCATCAACTCGTGCCCTCCTCTTCACCTCGACGGTCCTGGAGTCTGACGAAATTCCGTTCCTGTCCAGCGTAATCCGTCATCTGGGTGAGCCAACCATTCGCATGGCCCTGGAAATGGGTATGGGTATGTTCAGTGATCATTTTGTACTGGGTGAAACACTGGCTGAGGCAAAAAAGAAGATGTCAAAAGAAAGGCGCAAGTATCGCTACTCCTTTGACATGTTAGGTGAGGCTGCACTCACTCGCGCTGATGCACAAAAGTTCTTTGAGGCTTATCGCAAAGCAATCGAGTTTGCGGGTGGTTTTCCCAATGCCGCAGTTTCCATCAAGCTCTCAGCATTGCACCCCAGGTATGACGCACACCAGTACCAACAGGTACATGCTGAACTCTACCCAGCCCTGAACGAGTTGATCCGGATAGCGCGAGAGCGAGATGTGCAGATCACAATTGATGCTGAGGAAGCCAACCGGCTGGAGCTTTCGCTGCAGATTTTTGAAAAGCTCGTCAGTGAAGGCCACGGGCATGGATTCAACAAGATTGGCATTGCCGTCCAGGCCTATTCCAGGCGAGCCTACAGCGTGCTCGAGTATCTCGCGGCGCTCGCGGCGCAGAACAACCAGCGCATCTGTGTGCGGCTGGTCAAAGGCGCTTACTGGGACACTGAGATCAAACTCGCCCAGATGATGGGCCTTGACGACTATCCCGTTTTTACAAAGAAAGCACACACCGATATTTCATACCTGGCCTGCGCAAAATTCCTCGTCAACGAACGGAACCGTCTGTATCCCCAGTTTGCCACCCATAACGTACAGACAGTTGCCAACCTGCTGTATTGGACCGAAGGTCATGAGTCCATGTTCGAGTTCCAGCGACTGCATGGCATGGGTTCGGTACTCTACGACTGCCTGCTGGATGAGGACCCAGATATTGGCTGTACTATATATGCGCCAATCGGACAGCAAAAAGAACTATTGCCCTATCTGATTCGCAGGTTGCTGGAAAATTCTGCCAACTCATCATTCGTGAACCAGTTGGCCGGTGAGGCGAGTGCAGAACAGCTTTCCATACACCCTATTGATGCGGCAGCCGATGCCCGAACAGAAATCGCGCGACCTCCTGCGCTCTATACCGATCGTGAAAACTCGCAGGGCATCGATCCACGCTACTCAAGGCATCGCTTTGAACTGCAGAACGAACTTTCTGCGTTCAGGGGTATGACCTGGGCTGATCAGGGCACCTATGAGAGTCGATCTCCAGTGGATGGCCATGTGTGCGGTCGGGTCCAGTTTTGTGAGTCATCCCAGCTTGAGAAGGCAGTAGTCGATGCTCGTACCGCAGCCAATCTGTGGCGAAAACAGGGGCAAACTGTCAGATCGCAAATGGTGCGCAATCTTGCCGATCAGTTGGCAACAAACCGTACCCGCCTGATTGCCATGATGATGGACGAGGCTGGCAAAACCATCGAAGACGGTATCGCTGAGGTGCGTGAAGCCGTGGACTTCTGCCGCTATTACGCGAACCAGGCAGAAACCTTGATGGCGGCGCAGACGTTGCCCGGGCCCAACGGCGAATCAAATCGACTCACCTGCGAACCCCGTGGCGTGATCGTCTGTATCAGTCCCTGGAACTTCCCGTTAGCGATTTTTACAGGTCAGGTGGTCGCCGCGCTCGTCACCGGCAACGCTGTTATCGCCAAACCAGCCGAGCAGACGCCGCTCGTCGCAAAGTTTGTGCTGGAGCTTGCGATGAGCGCGGGCATTCCACCCAATACTTTACAGGTGTTGGCTGGGGATGGGGAAACCGGCGCAGCGCTGGTTGCACATCCAGGTATTGATGGCGTGGTATTTACAGGTTCAGCGGAAGTTGCCAGCACTATTCATCGCACGTTGGCAGCCAGACCGGGACCTGTGCTGCCCCTGCTTGCCGAAACGGGTGGTCAGAACGTGATGGTCGTTGACAGTTCCGCCCTGCCGGAACAGGTCGTCAAAGACGTCCTGACATCAGCATTCAATAGTTGCGGTCAACGTTGTTCAGCACTGCGCGTGCTCTACCTGCAGGAAAGCTGTGCGGATACGGTACTTGAACTCCTGGCCGGGGCCATGAAGGAACTGCGGGTCGGCATTCCCGCACGGCTCGATACCGACATTGGTCCGGTCATTGATGGTGATGCGCTGCGCCGACTGCAGCAGCACACCAGGGCGTTGAATAGTTCAGCACGATTGATCGCCCGTACACCACTGCCAAATGATCTGCCACCGGGACACTACTTTGCACCATGTTGCTACGAGATTGGCGGTATCGCTGAGCTCAAAGAGGAGGTTTTTGGCCCGGTTCTGCACGTTGTACGTTATCGAATGGCGGATATCGGCCAGGTAGTCAACGATATTAATGCCACCGGTTTTGGACTGACGTTTGGTGTTCATAGCAGAAACGAGCGGTTTGTCGACCGACTGGTGGACGAGGTTTCTGCGGGAAACGTTTACGTTAACCGGAACATTGTTGGTGCAGTAGTGGGCACGCAACCCTTTGGTGGCCGCGGTCTGTCAGGGACGGGGCCAAAAGCCGGCGGGCCGAACTACCTGACGCGATTTGTAGTGGAGAAAACGCGTACCGACAACCTCGCTGCTATCGGTGGCGCTATTGACCTGATAAACCAACATTCCTGATGCGAGCAGTCGATAAATCTCTATTTCTGCGCGACATACCATTTCTGGATGTGCGCGCACCTGTTGAGTTTACGCGCGGCGCGTTTCCAACCGCGGTCAATCTACCTATTCTCAACGATGCAGAACGTGAGCGCGTTGGCACCTGTTACCGGCAGGAGGGCCAGGATGCCGCCGTCAAACTCGGGCACGAGCTCGTCAGTGGCAAAACCCGGGCTAGCCGTGTAGCGGGCTGGGTAGAGTTTATGCAGAAACATCCTGACGCTTGTCTGTACTGTTTCAGGGGCGGGCAACGCTCAAGAATTGCAGAGACGTGGCTGCGCGAACAAGGCATTGATGTGCCCAGAATCCAGGGTGGCTACAAGGCCATGCGCACCTTCCTGCTTGCCCAGTTTGAAGCCCTGCCCCACCTCGTGGTTATTGCAGGCAAGACTGGTACTGGCAAGACTGATTTTCTCTCCCAACTGGAAACCCGGATAACTGGCTGCACGATTGACCTTGAAGCCGCTGCAAATCACCGGGGCTCTGCGTTCGGCAAACGACTGGTGCCGCAACCAACACAAATCAATTTTGAGAACCAGGTGGCAATAGATCTGCTGCGAAGCTCAACCGATACACTCTTTATCGAAGACGAGAGCAGAACTATCGGCCGGGTCAATTTGCCACTGCCACTACAAGAGGAAATGAAAGCTGCGCCTGTATGGCTTCTGGAAGATAGTATCGCCAATCGAGTGGCGCGTATTTTCCGCGAGTATGTGGTCGATCAACGGGCTGATCTGGTGGCATTGTATGAAGACACTGAACTTGCCAAAGAAGCACACGCGGCACAGTTCACCAGCGCCATTGATGCAATTCACAAACGGCTTGGTGGAGACCGCCACAAGCTGATCAGGGCACAACTCATTGAAGCTTTTGCAGCGGACTCCCCTTCCATCGAACTGCATGGGAGATGGATAGAAAATCTCCTTCTGCTCTACTATGACCCCATGTACGAATACCAACTCACCAAGAAGGTTGATCGTATTGTTGTCGCTGGCGCGGCGGATGAACTAATTGCCAGGGCTCATGCAACACTAGGTCGCTAACTTCAGGTCGCTGGCACAAAAGCACCTGGCCTCAATTCGAGCGGCCAGACTCATGGCATAATTGGCAAACCAGCCGCCCGGAGCAATTACTCATGGATTCACCCGAAAGTGACGTCACAGAATCAGGGGGGCATTGGCAACTGCTACGGGACCTCCTCGCCTTTCAGTGGAAGCTCATCCTGGATGGTCTCCGTGACCTTTTCCTGGTACCGATATCTGTTCTTGCAGCGCTGCTGGGGCTCATCACCAATCCCAAAGAGCCAGATATTTATTTTAATGCGCTCATGAATCTGGGCCACAAATCAGACCGTTGGATCAATTTGTTTGGCAGTAGATCACATGACGATACTGATCATAGCCGGGAAAACGCACCATCTGCAGACCAGGTTGTTGCGCGAGTAGAAGAACTGCTTCGGTGGGAGTATGAGAAGGGTGGCGTGGTGAAATCGGCCAAAGAACATACCGACGATCTGCTTAAGCGGATCAGGAAAGAACTCTAGTCCAACAGGCAAGATACAACGCGAGCTAACTGATCTCATGACAAGCACTGACGCAGCATTGCAGATTGAAGCGCAGCTACGCGACAACAGTGGCGCACAATCCTTGCTTGAAGCCTCCATGGCGTGGATGGATAAGCTCTACGACAACGAGCAGGGACTGCTACGACACCCCACGTTACCTCAACATATGGTTCGGGAATCACTGTGGTATGCATTCGGGCTTGTGCTCGAAGGCCACCTCGGCAATCAAGGTTCGAAGCATGAGCGAATCGCCAAGATCGTCACGAGTGTTCTCGACAATCAGTACATTGCGCCTCACCAAATCTGGCATGGCACCTTCAAGCGATCACCGCAGGAAGCCGATCCACCTGTCGATGCTGTCATCTGGAAAGATTATGACCCGAACTGGCGCCAGTTTATTGGCACAATACTGCTTTTGTTAAAGAGACTGGAAGGCGACCACGCTCTGGTAAAGCTGCTACCACGAATGGATTCAGCCTTGGTCAGGTGTATTGTGGGAGAACCGCAGAATCGTGTACCACCCACCTATACCAACATTGCACTTATGCGAGCATGGCTGGAGGTCGAATACGGCGATCTGGTCGGCGATGGTATACGTGAGGCGGGACTGCGGTACGCATCTGAGATCAAAAAAGTGTACAGCACCCACGGTGCTTTCCCGGAATACAATGCTCCGACCTATTACGGCATCAACTTTTTTGCCCTGGGACTCTGGGAAAATTTTTCAGATGATCTGGCGTTCATGGGCGGCGAAATAAGCGCCCTGCTCTGGGCTGATATTGCGCGTTACTATCATGCGGGAATGAAAAACCTGTGCGGCCCCTGGTCGCGCTCGTATGGCATGGACATGCAAGCTTATGTGGCGGCACTGGGACTCTGGATGTGGGCCGCCATCGGCAGGGATGCTGCACCGTTTCCAACGGACACGCACAATCTTCAACATGGCCATGACTTCTGCTTAGGTCCCATTGCGGCCGTGACCGCAGCGATCTTACCCGCGCCTGTGTTGAAGCAACTGGCCGGTTTCGACGAAACCCGCTGCGTTCGACAACAGATTTCAGATGCCCCGGAGCGTTGGGCAAACGCCTATCTTGCCCCGGAACTGATGATCGGCCTTGAAACATCGGCAAGAAGTTTTCACGGGACTGAACAATATCAGCCACTGACTATTCACTGGCTTGATGCTGACAAACGGGTTTGCTGGAGCCGACTCAGGTTTAGTGGAAGCCTGCTTGGCGAGTTGGATGACAACCAGATCCGGGTGAAGCTAACACCTGACAAAGGCACAACCGGTGCAATACTCGAATTTTGTCATGCGGTGCAGTTGTCCGGGCAAACGGTGACCTGCAGGGGCTTGTCCATGTTCCTCGATACGGATTGCGACATGCAGGTAGAAGGTAACAGCCTGCACTTGGTGCTACCAGAACGCGAGTCAGGATATCCTGTCTCAATCATCTGCGAGGTATCAGCATGAGCGAGCGACTCAAAGTAGCTGTAATAGGCCTTGGTATCGGGCGCGAGCATCTGCGTCATTGGCGTGCTCTGTCGGATCAGTTCGAGATTTCGATGGTCTGCGACCCGGATGATGGCCGCAGAAACAAGGTCGCGGATCAATACGGTTGCAAAGGCGTCGCGACCTATGCAGAGGTACTGGCACAACCCGTCCATATCATTGATATCTGTACCCCGCCGCATCTTCACGCTGAAATGGCAAAACAGGGATTGGCATCCGGCCATCATGTTGTGTGTGAAAAGCCGCTGGTGAATTCTGTCGAGGAGGTCGACGCCCTCATCCGTGCACAAGCAGAAGCTAACCGTTACCTGATGCCTATCAGTCAATACCGATTTGCCGGCGGCGTGCAGCGATTAAGGCACCTGGTGGATCAGGGTGTCACAGGTACGCCCTACATCAGCAGTGTAGAAACACATTGGAACAGAGGCAGCGAATACTATGCGTCACCATGGCGGGGTCGCTGGGACACCGAGCACGGCGGCGTCATTTTGTGCCATGCACTACATCTTCATGACCTGATGTGTTTTGTTCTGGGTGACGTCGAGAGCGTCTACGCCCAGGTCGCGACCCGGGTTAACCCCATCGAGACGGAAGACTGCGCTACGGTCAGCCTGAAGATGAAAAATGGCGCGCTGGTTAGCTCCAGTGCGACGCTTGGTTCACGACAACAGATCAGTCGACTGCGGTTCTGCTTCGAGCACCTGACCGCCGAGAGTAATTTGGCGCCCTATGATCCTGGTAGGGACCCATGGACGTTTACACCGAGCAGCCTGAGGGAAGACGTCCGCATCACCGAAGCACTCCGTTCATTCACACCACCCGCACTGGGCTTTACCGGGCAGTTCATGGGACTTTATGAGTCCATTTTGCATAATGCAGCTCTCCCTGTGACGCTTCAGGACGCAAGGCGATCACTGGAACTGGTGACTGCTATTTATGCCAGTGCCAGCACCGGGCAGGCCCAGTTATTGCCTATCGGTGCGGAGCACCCCGGTTACAGGGACTGGAAACCACAGGGCTCTCCAGACTGAACTGTAGCGACAACCGGTGCCATCATTGTGGATCAATCCAGATTGGGGATGACCAGGCACGCTCCTGAATCACCACGTCAAGATTGTCGCGTGGTGGCACACCGGCGCGCAGTGCATCCCAGGTTGACCAACGGCACGTCGGGTTTTCCAGTACTCGTGCGTAATAGAATGCACGCTCGCTAGCGTCATAGTCAGGGTCCTGCCAGAGTGTCTTCAACTCGGCTGCGCCCCGGTCTGCGGAAACAGCACAGTCAGTTAAATTGACCCTGGCGCCATTATCAGGGCAACGATGCGTTGCCGGATCGACGGTCAATCCATCCGAGCAGGCTACATCAAATACCTGTTCCTGCGGTTTGCCGTCCTTGAGCCAGCCCTTGATGACCTGCACACGCTGTAGCGGCGCCGATCGAACATCGCGCATGGCCCACACGATGAAAGAAGGCGATTTCCCAGCCTTGGTCATCAGATCTCCGCCCATTGGCACGCCCCGGGCGTAAGCACGGAAAATGCCATCTTTTGTCTGAAGCATGGAGGGGTCGAGGTCGTAGCCCGCGAAAAAGCGGACCCGCATCCGCGGCCCGGAGGTCGCAAAGGTTTCCTTACGGCGGAATGCGTCATAAATGGATTCCCGGGTGTTTTCCTCAGCCCAAACAGCAGCGAGGCCCGAAGCACTCCAGGTTGAAG
>CAYGNA010000031.1:0-2153 GCA_964351065.1 uncultured Pseudomonadales bacterium | reverse complement strand
GAAGCCAGGCGCAACAGATAGCGCCTGCCATCTGACGCGATATAGAACGCCGAATCATCTGCATCGCTCAACTGCAGGGTTTGCAGATCTTTATCACCGATCGGCACGGAGCCTCGAAGGACGGCAGTCGCGTCCAGCAACCCCAGTTTCGAGAAGTAATTCGATTCATCAAAGGAGCCCGCGCCAGTATGGGTATCGGAAGCCCCAATAAAGCCGTATCGGAAGGGGTTACCCAGGCCATCCGCTTCCAGTACCAGTCCCTTTTTTAACGCATCACGAACATAACCACCCGCAATCCTGGATACTGTCATTCCCCCGCCGGCCTTGTAGGGGTCAATCTCGAAGCCTGCCCACTCATCGTTCATCGACAGCGCTGGATGAGTCTCCGAGGTTCCCTTCACCTGCGTGATTTCAACAAGCGGTTCGTTGCGCTGCCTTTTTTGGTTGTGGGCAAGCGTCATGGGGTCGCCGGCCCATGTGGCCAGCTCGAACATTTGGCCGTTAGATTTGTTTGAATTGTGCGGGATTGCCAGACTCTCGACGCCTTTATTCCTCAGATTATCCATCCAGTTCCATAGATCTTCCGGATCACTTGACATCAGTCGATTGAAAGGCACGTCCGGCAGGTTCTCAGTGCCGCGGAAGATGACATTCCGATGCAGGCTGCCACCGTCATCCTTGGACGTTGTGAACTCATAAGCGGCGAAGGTGGTGAACTTGCCCGGTTCATAGTGGCGGTCGGCGGCAGCGACCTCATCCGCCCAGGTCGAGCGCATAATTCCCTCCACCTGCGCATTGAGAGACCTGGACTTTACCATTCCCTCCTCAAGCCCCTGGACGAAAACCCGAAAATTACGCTTTGGGATACTTTCGAGCGTCAGGTTTTCCGGGGCATTGAGGTTGTGGATCGGTTTCATGGTTGCATCTTTGGAGATCTCCTTTGAGGTATCTGCGCCCGACCTAACTACACACACTTTAAAGGCGTGAGACGGTAACGCGTAGAAATCCAGTGGCCGCTCAAGCTGAACATCGAATCCACCCGGATGCTTGATAGCCTCACCCCTGGCGTAGCGATAGGCATCATCGGGCGTTGCCAGCGTACCGAACTGAAAGGCATCCAGCGAATAAGTGGTGTGGACGTGAAGATCTCCGAAAAACGCCCGGCGACCGGCAGCCTCTATTCCGGGCTCGCCGCCCGGCGACGCCGCAATGCCGACGGCGAGGCTGGTAGCAGGATTCAGATCCCCATTCGGGTCAACCAGATACCCGGCGGGAAAAGCCACCGCCGTCGCCGGGACAGCCGTGTCCAGGCAAAGCAGATGGTTGTTGTCATTGTCACCCAGGTCTGCGAGCACCGCCGGGGAAATCTCTTGTGAAGAACCGTCGGGGTGCGTCAGGGTCACGCGATAGAGCCTACGCTCGGTGTCGCCGGGCTCTTCCCCATCCGGCAACTTAACGCCGCCGGCCCAGGTTACCCGCACCACCTGCTCTGTATTCGTTGGGCAGGCAGTTCCCCTGCCCGGTGTTGACCAGATTTTCTTTGGTACGATCTCCGCCAGCACAAGGGTCGGACCAGCATCGAGAGGAATGACCCCCGTTTGGGTACCGCGGAAGTTCACGAGTTCGCCACTGACGCCGTCCGAGATCAGGTCGTCGACAACCATCACCCTCACTGGCGGATCGTTGGTCGCATCGCCAAATTCACCAATCAACAGTACGGTTCTGAGTTCACCCGCATCGCCGGCCGGCCCCAGTGTCAGGCAGTCTGGTACGCGCTCTGCCCCGGACTGCGTGAACACCCTGAAGTCCTTTGGCTGGAGGGACTCCGAGTCAATGGTATGGGACAACACAACTGGCATCCCGTCCTTTCCAGAGGCACCCAGGCAAATGCGATTTGCCCCAAATGGCAAACGGTTATCCAACCCAAAGAAGGCGGATAGCAGACGCGCCTGAACTGGCTGCACTGAGCCATGCGCGGCTGGTGCTGCACATAGCATAGCAAAGACCGTCCCAAACAAGACCAATGCTCCGCTTTTTTTCATCTGCAATTCTCCTCTTCCTTTAAGGCTTCCATCCGGCGACAGCGTGACCAGGCGAAACCGGGCTCCTGACATTAACTAACATTGTGTTAGTTAATTTTTCCAGTACTATGT
>CAYGNA010000030.1:0-20253 GCA_964351065.1 uncultured Pseudomonadales bacterium | reverse complement strand
GAAGTGAACGGAGAAGTGAACGGAGAAGTGAACTAAGAAGGGAGTGTGCACTGCCGTTCTCGAACCCGGAGTGCAGGTAACCGGCTTTCTAGATGTATATCCCCGGTGGTGTCAGTTGTGCTGTCAGTCCGCCATCAACCGTGAACGTCTGGCCGGTTATGTACGCGGCAACGTCAGACGCAAGAAAGCCAACCAGGGCTGAGATATCGGTAACGTTGCCAACTCTGCCGAGTGGTATGCCGTTTGCCTGGCGCTCGCGAAATGCCTGGTCTGCTTGCGTCACGTAACGGTTGGCAATAGCCCCAGGCGCTATGGCGTTTACTCTTATGCCCTGGGGTGCCAGATCCAGGGCAAGAGCCCGGGTCATGGCATCAACCGCTCCTTTGGTTGCGTCATAGGCAACTGAACGGCGATGTGCACGGGCACCACCAACCGATGAGATATTGACGATTACGCCACCGACAGATTGCATCCGCTCGGACCATGCGTGACTCACGACGTAGTTCATCCGGACGTTTTGTTCGAATGCATACGACCAGATGGCATCGTCATAGGCAAGGAAGTCTTTCATCTGGTTACGAGCCGCGTTGTTGACTAACAGATGGATGTCGCCAGCATATTCAAAGGCGGCGCGCACCGCACTTCGGGCTGCAGCAGTATCCGACAGATCGGCGTTGATCCAGTGTGCATCGATATTCTCAGCGTGCAGACCCGCCAGCGCTGCATTGCCCTCATCCTCGGAGATGCCAATGATAATGATGCGCATACCCTGACGACCTAAAAATGTCGCAATACCCTGGCCAATGCCGCGTTCTCCTCCTGTCACGAGCGCAGCGCGACCTTCGAGATCGGGCAGGCTGATCGCTGCCCTGGGAATGTCCCCGGTATCGAATGTTCGCATTTGGCAATCTCCCCGTACGTCAATTGACTTCCAGATCTCAGATTTCAAGATTTCCAGATTGCGCAATTATAGGGCATGTGTTGCGTTGTAACGTGAGAGGAACCCATGGTAATTTGAAACTTGCGTTTGAGGAGATTTGCAGAACATGAGCATCTGGTCTTTTTCGCGGCGCTCGTTTCTTAAAGGATTGCTGGGCTCGGCGCTGGCACAGCTGTCACCATTTGCGTTTTCGAGGGTAGTGGGTATGCAGGAAAGAGTTGCCTCAATCATCCAGGAATTTGATGCGCAGGGAATTCACCGAACTGGTACGACTGTCGACAATATAAGCGCAGAGTGGTTGGCACAGCGGATTAGTGCACTGGGTGTAACGCCTGATCTGGATGCCTTTTCGTTTGACCGCCTGGAAGTTCACGACGCCCGGTTGGAATTTGATGGGTTTTCGATTGACGCCGTGCCATTGTATGACGCCTCGTATACTAGTGCCGAAGGTGTAAGCGGCTCTCTTGGAGCACTGGGTAGTGTTGCGGACATTGGCGTTGCGATGATCCTGCCAGTGGGTGGCTCGGATACGCTGCAACGCTGCATGATGGCCCGGCGCGAAAATACGCATAGGGCGATTGTGCTGGTGACTGATGACCGCATGCCAGCCGATGGTGTTGCGACCCTCAATGCAGAAGATTTTACGGCGCCGTTTGGCCCACCTGTGATCCAGATCCCGCATGCACAATGGTCGGTGTTGCGTGCTGCCATGGAGGCCGGCAAGTCGGCCAGGGTCATCGCACATGCAGGCTATGTTGCGGCGACCGCCGGGAATGTGCAGGCCATCATCAAAGGCAAGAATCCTGACCTGTCACCACTGGTGATCATGACGCCGCGGTCTGGCTGGTGGTCCTGTGCATCGGAACGTGGTGGTGGAATTGCGGCATGGCTTGAAATGATGCGAGTCATCAAAGCGGCGGGGCCAGCCTGTGATGTCATTTTTACCGCAAATACCGGTCATGAGCTTGGCCATACCGGGCTTGATCACTATCTGGAATCACGGCCCGGACTCATCCGTGATGCCGCGATGTGGATTCACCTGGGGGCAAATTTTGCGGCCGGGGTAGGTGGTGGTGTAAGGCTACAATATGTCGATGAATCAGTTCGCCTCTGGGTAAAGGCTCACCTGGATGCCGCGGGGCTCACACCTGCGGTGGAAACGCCCGCGGGTGAACGTCCCTTCGGCGAGGCCCGCAATGTTTACGATGGGGGCGGCAGGTTCCTCTCTATTCTTGGCTCCAACGGGTTGTTCCATCATCCTGCAGACCGTTGGCCCGATGCTGTAGACCTGCCTTTGACGACTGCCTGGATTGGTGTGTTAACGCGCATGGCGCTCGAACTGTCCCAGGGCAGGGGGCCATCGACTGGCTAAACAATCAACGGGATGTGCTAGCCTAATCTAAGCCGCACAAATCCCTCCGCAGGCGTATCTTCAGTCCCAAGCAGGGCGCCCACGCGCCGGGCGGCTCGCAAGAGACCATCACCTGCACCCTGCTGGCTCGCATGGGCCGCGAGTGAGTCGATTTTCTGCTCAAAACCTGCTGCAACATCAACCAGAAAATCTGGTTCAGCGCAGTCAAACAGCCAAACCTCACGTGGCCGCCAGGGATCATCCTCCCCGGTGAGGAAGTTAGGGCTGCCGGCGCGGGGATAGATGGCATCGAGCATTGCACTGCCAACAGCCCGGTGGTCGCTGTGGCCCAGCTGTACACCTCGACCATAGCGTGTAAACCATGTCGCTGGATGATGTCCCATGACAATGTCGGGTTGTGTGGCGCGAATAAGCCGAATCAGTTGGTCCCGAAGTTCTGGCCCCGCGACAAGATCCCCGTCGTGAAAGCCGAGTCGATTGACAGACTTGATGCCCAGCGCTGCGGCTGCTGCATCCTGTTCCATGAACCGCGTTTCCCGGACGTTTAAAAGATCACGTCCGCCACGGCCACCGTCGGTGCAAACCACAAGGGAAATCTCTGCGCCTGCTTCTGCAAACTGGGCCAGCGTGCCACCGGCAAAAAACTCGCTGTCGTCTGGATGTGCAGATATCGACAGCACTCGCCTGATATCAGCCGGTATTTTTTGTACGGTCATGTTGTGTTCCTGTGGTCTTGTCGTAAAAATTGCCTGCCGGGATCACCGACCAAACGTCCCCTTCAGCCATTCAGATACAATTTGGCCAGCCTCGCTGTAAACATCCTCGGTGCTTTGCCTGCTCCGTTTGAGTATCTTGAATCCATGATCAGCCGTATCAATCTCATATAAGGTTGCCTGATTGAGGTTGTCAACGGTTTGGTGCAGTAGCGTGGGCTCTGCGAGTTTGTCCCGGGTGCCGGAAACAAACAGCTGAGGCACGGTTATGCCGCCCATATGTGCTGCCCGGTCCACGGCTGGCTTACCGGCCGGGTGCAGCGGAAAAGAAAAATACATCACTCCAGCAATGTCAGCCCCGGCCTGTGCCGCGTAATGTGAACTCATTCTTCCGCCAAACGAGTGTCCACCAATCAGGCAAGGCAAGTCAGGCAAACTGGTGCTTCCCGCTGCGATGGCGCTGGCAAACGTCGCCAGGCAAACGGGTATTGAGTCAGTTCGGCCGCCACCTTTTTCCATAAAGGGGAAGTTGAAGCGAAGTGAGGCAATGTTGGCGCGGCTGAGTGCGTCTGCAATGAACTGCATGTGACTATGTGCCATGTTGGCGCCTGCACCGTGTCCAAGCACAGCCAGCGCCCTGTTCTTTGTGCCTGCCTGGAGCAGGGCAGAAACGCTTGTCCCGGTGCCGGGAACTTCAAGCTTCAACTGTTTGGGCTGGTTCATGGGATGACGTTGTCCTGCCTGATTCAGGCGGCGATTTCTTCCAGCAGGGCGAGTAGCGTTCCGTCTGTAGCGCCAATGCCAAGTTCCCGCCAATTAACTACCCTGAATATTGTGCCGGGTGGAATCTCATGGACGGCTGCTATCCTGAATCCAGGCACCTTCGTCGCGACAAGACTCACCGCGGGGTCGGTCGCTGCGATCAACGCGTCAAATTCCTGGCCATGCCGCGTGAGATCACAGTAGTTGCTCTGGATGTCGCGCATAAACACCAGGGCTACCTGAGACGGTATGGGAGAGAGGATGTAGACACGGTTCTCCAGGTGTTTGCCTTGCCAGGCCAGCAGTTGCAACAGCACATGTAAGCCGCAGCCTGAACAGCGGGCGATGGCAGTGGTGGCACCCTGCCAGTCGTCGGCAACCACAACGATATGGAGCTCACCATCGTGGGCTGTCCAATCATGTGCACATTGGGTCAAACAAATTTTCCCGCGACATCGATGAGGCGTTCAACCGCCTGTCGGGCACGCTTGCCAAGATCTTCACTGGTAAAAGTGCCGTCGTCAGCAAACGCATTCATGGCACTGGGGACTGTCACAGACTGTGGCAGCACAATGCAGCCGATACCTGATAGCAGTGCTCGCAGGTGACTTGCTGCCCGCATACCCCCGAAACCGCCTGGGGACGCACTGGCAATCAACACAATCTTGTTCGCGAAGGGGCTGAGATCGGGTCGACCCTCGCTGGACCGGGTCGCCCAGTCAATCGCATTCAGGAGCACCGGTGTCATGAAGCCGTTGTACTCCGGGCAACCAATGATCAATGCATGTGTGCCAAGCAAAATCTCGCGTAGCTGGCCGACGCCGGCTGGCAGCCCTGCTGTTGCTTCCTGATCAGCGTTATACAGGGGTATGTCGAGTTCGCCCAGGTTAATCCTGCTGACTGCTGCACCTGCCGTGGTTGCATAGTCATTCAGCGCATCAAGGGTCTTCTGGTTGAGTGAGCCGGCGCGGACGCTGCCGGAGATTGAGGCAATATTGATCATGATAATCCTGCTTGTGTCGCATCTTTGAATCGGGCCAGCGTCGACTTTCTCACAGGCCGCTGCAGGGCGCAAACAGGCTCACGGGCTATGCTATATTGAGGCAGTTTTGGCAATGGAGCGCACCCTTGGGCCGTTTTCTTGACGCGTATTACGGCTGGCGTATTGTTGCAGCACTGTTTGTCATGCTCACGTTTTCTTCTGGACTCGGTTTCTATATTCACGCGGTTATGCTGGAGGCGCTCTCGGCCGAACGGGGTTTTCCCCTCACCACTGCATCGACCGCGGTATCCATCTTCTTTTTCGCCAGCGGCATTATTGGACCCCTGATAGCATTGCTGCTGGAGCGTTTTGATGTACGCCACGTCATCAGTGGTGGAGCACTATTGGCGGCGGCTTCCCTGGCTGCGGTTGGTTTTGTTGATACAACCGCCCAGCTGTTTATAGTTTATGTCCTGTTTGGCGTAGGTTTTTGCGCCTCAGGACTCCTGCCTGCAACGACCCTGGTTACCCGTTGGTTCCAGAAGCGTCGCGCGGCAGCACTCTCAATTGCGTCAACCGGCCTTTCTCTGGGTGGCGTCGTCGTCACACCTGCATGTGCGGCCCTGATTGATCAGGTAGGCATCAGTGTTGCAAGCCCCTGGCTGGGTTTTGCTTACCTGATAGGCGTGTCACCACTGGCACTGTTGGTGTTGTATTCCAGGCCCGCAGATATTGGGCTTGCGCCCGACGGCGGTGACCTGGCGACGAGTGTCGCAGGCAACCAGGGCATTGTTTTTTCGGCAGCCATCCGTTCAGCCTATTTCTGGTCGTTGGGTTTTGCCTACATTTTTGTCATGGCGGCGCAGGTTGGGGGCATTGCCCACCAGTACGGCATAGTCGGTGAACACCTGTCGGGTACTGCTGCAGTGCTGGCGTTGGGTGTACTACCACTGTTTAGTATTCTCGGCCGCCTGGCTGGCGGCGCGCTGATCGACCGGGTCAGCACCTGGCGATTTACCGCTGGCATGATTGGGTTGCAGGGTGCGTCCCTGGGCCTGATGGCATTCAGCCCCAACACGATTGTGCTCATTATTGGGCTTTCGATCTTCGGGATTACCGTTGGTAACCTGTTGATGCTGCAGCCATTGCTGATTGCAGAGACATTTGGCTTGATAAACTATGCGCGGATTTACTCAACTAGCAACCTGCTGAGCATGTGCGGGGTTGCCGCCGGCCCGATATTGATGGGGTTTACTGTTGAAACCACGGGTAGCTATTTTGCAGCCTATCTGCTCGCCAGCGGTGCCGGCCTGTTTGCGCTGCTGCTGTTTGTGCCGGTGCGACCGCCGTTGCACGGTGCAGTTGAACCCTGACATCATTCAGGTTTACTCTACGGCCCATCCATTTCTCGGCTTTTAAAGCCAGCGCTTACACACAGATCTAACATACAGCTCTTACAAACAACGCTTACAAACAATCTTTACACACAGTTTCAACAAAATGAGGGTACAAGATGTCAGAACAAGCACAGGCACAAGCGAACGGGCCACTGCCCGTCGTCAGTTGGCTAAAGCTGCCGGAAGGTGGCGACCCGTATCTGGAAGGGTACAAGTGCGGGGACTGTAGCGCGGTATTTCTTGGTGAACGGGCAACCTGTTCCAAGTGTGGTGCGCGCGACAAACTGGAAACCGTCAAGCTTTCCAACAAGGGCAAGCTCTACTCTTTCTGTATTGTCTACCGAAGCTTTCCTGGTGTTGAGGTCCCCTATATTTCTGCCATTGTTGACCTCGAAGGTGGTGGTACTATCAAGGGAAATCTGATTGGGGTTGAACCTGACCCCGAGAACATCAAGTTTGATATGCCTGTTGACGTGGTTTTTGACGATGCACTTGGCCGCAAGGACAAGGATGGCAATAGTTACATCAGCTACTTTTTTAAACCAGCGGCCTGAACCTAATATCTATACGAGTCCCACAAGGAGGATCTCATGAGTGATGTATATGTAGTTGGTGTCGACATGATCAAGTTCGGTCGGTTCCCAGACAAAACAGTACCCGAGATTGGTGCCCAGGCAGCGCTGATGGCGTTGGATGATGCCGGTCTCACCATCCAGGATATGCAGGCACTTTACTGCGGCAACCTGGGTCAGGCGAATGCCATGGTAGGTCAGCGTATCCTTCAGGAAATTGGCCAGACCGGTATTGGCGTGGTGAACTGTGCCAATGCCTGTGCCACAGGAGCAACGGCCTTTCGTGAAGCCTGGATGTCAATCAAGGCAGGCGTAAACGATATTGTGCTGGCTGTTGGCGTCGAGCAGATGGGCCGCGGTCTTTTGGGTGGCGGCGGTGGCGGCACTGGTATTCCCAAAGAGGGGCTGTTGGGTTCCGGTACCATGCCAGCAGTATTCGCTGAAGCGGGGATGGAACACGCGCGCAAGTACGGCACTACCTTTGAACAGTTTGCGAAGGTGTCTGTCAAAAACCACCATCACTCCACGTTGAATCCCAAGGCGATGTACCAGATTGAGACGCCGCTGGACGTGGTCATGAATGCAGAAATGATCTCTTACCCGAACACCAAGCTGATGTGTTCCGTGAATGTTGACGGTTCTGCTGCGGCTGTACTGATGTCCGAGAAGAAGGTCAAAGAACTTGGGCTGATGTCTCGAGCGGTCAAGATTCGTGCTTCTGTACTGACCAGCGATCCCTTTTCGGACCGCGACCTGACCATGCCTGATGTTAATCAACTGACCCGCAATGCCGCCGCGAAAGCTTATGAAATGGCGGGTCTTGGTCCAGACGACATTGATCTGGTTGAGTTGCATGACTGTTTTGCCACGGCTGAAATTCTCCATTATGAGAACCTTGGCCTGTGCAAGGACGGTGAGGCTGGTCGCATGATTGACGACGGTGAAGTTGCCCTGGGCGGTCGAATCCCGGTCAACGTATCAGGTGGTTTGCTCTCCAAGGGACATCCTCTTGGCGCCACAGGTATAGCCAATATTTACGAAGTCGCGACCCACCTGCGTGGTGAGGCAGATAAACGTCAGGTTGAGGGGGCCAGGATTGGCATGACCCACGTTATCGGACTGGGTAGCGCCTGCGCTATTCACATCCTCGAGAAGGTTGCGTAAGTCCCACCAATGGTAAGCCTGTGTTCGACGCCTCGCGTCGGGCGCAGGCTTTTTTGTGTATCCCATGCGAATTGGCGTTGTCTCTGACACCCACAACAATCTGAAAAACGTTCGCCGTATCGTTAATCTGTTTAACGATAGCGGGGTTGAGCGTGTGATTCATACAGGGGACATCACCCAGGCCAAGACCATCGCAGCTTTTGCAGGACTCGAAGCGCCCCTATTTGGCGTATACGGTAACAACGATCAGGGTGAACTCAACGACCTGCATCAGGCAGCGAGCGACCTTGGTTTTCATTTTGTCCAACCGCCACTGCCGTTGACCTGGGCCGGTCGCCGTATCGTCGTGGTGCACGACCCGCTTGAACTCGCCATGGTAAAACTCCACGACTATGACCTGGTTCTGCATGGTCATACACATCGGCTTACTGTCGAATTTGCCGGTTCGCGCCTGACGTTTAATCCGGGCGAAAGTGCCGGCATGATGACTGGCTACAATGCAATTGGTGTGGTTGATCTTGTTGCACTGCAACCTGAAATCCTGAATTTCTAGGGGTTCCCACAGGTTTATACGAGTTAATCACTCGCCCGCATATTTACAAATAAAAAATCGGTATGTCGCATTCCATCCGCCGGCCAAGGCTGTAGTATTGGCGAGCGTTACCAGAACAACAAAACCGAAGAACAATAGAGGATTTGCATATGATGGATTTGGCCATTCCCGATCGGCTGGTGCCGGTGCGAGACAAGATCGACAAGTTTGTTCGAGAGAAGATTGATCCTGTTACCGACGAATACTTTGAGCAAATTGGCGTTGGCGGCGATCGCTGGTCGCTCAACGCTCGCCAGATTGAAATCATGGATGGCCTGAAGGCAGAAGCGAAAGAAGCCGGATTGTGGAATTTCTTCCTGCCTGAGAGTCAGGGCGGCGCAGGCGTGTCGAATCTGGAATATGCACATCTTGCAGAAGTGATGGCACGAAATCCGATTGCATCGGAAGTCTTTAACTGTGCGGCACCTGATACCGGCAATATGGAAGTGCTTGAAAGATATGGCTCTGAGGCGCAGAAAAAAGAGTGGTTGGAGCCCTTGCTTGAAGGCAAGATTCGCTCTGCATTTGCCATGACTGAGCCCCATGTGGCCTCGTCTGACGCCACCAACATTGCGACCTCGGCTGTCCTCGACGGCGATGAGTGGGTTATCAATGGGGAAAAACACTACATCTCCGGTGCTGGTGATTCGCGCTGCAAGATTATGATAACCATGGTCGTCACCAATCCTGACGCACCAAAGCATCTGCGCCAGTCCCAGATTTTGGTACCCATCGAAAACCCTGGTGTTGAGATTGTTCGTCCCATGTATGTGTTTGGTCGCGATGATGCACCACATGGCCACATGCACATCAAATTCACCGACTGTCGTGTGCCCAAGGAAAACATCATTCTGGGTGAGGGCAGGGGGTTTGAAATCAGCCAGGGTCGGCTTGGGCCAGGTCGAATTCATCACTGTATGCGCTCAATTGGCGTGGCCGAACGAGCACTTGAGTTGCTGTGCAAGCGAGCACTGTCACGCACCGCCTTCGGTAAACCGCTGGCAGAACTGGGTGGCAACTATGACGTTATCGCAGATTCGCGTATTGAACTCGATATGTGTCGACTCGCTGTACTTCATGCTGCGTACATGATGGATACCATCGGTAACAAAGAAGCTCGCAAGTATATTTCTGCCATCAAGGTCTCGGTGCCAAATATGACACTGAAGATCATTGACCGTGCGATCCAGATACATGGCGCGCTTGGTGTCTCCCAGGATACACCTTTGCCCGGAATGTGGATGGGCCAGCGTACGCTGCGGCTTGCGGATGGTCCAGATGAAGTACACCGCCGCGTGATTGCGCGGGAGGAACTCAAAAAGTATCAGGGTTAAACCTGATACTTGACTTAAAGTTACGGCAATAACTCAATGATCTATAAACGACTTTTGTTTAAAGAAAGTCGTTTTTGCCGGGGTCAGGTCATGACGAAGGTCCAAACGCACTGGTTGCGTTTGGACCTCTTTCCCGCTTAAATATCTTTTTCAATTCGAAGGAAGACAAGACGTTGATCTTGTTTACCCGTTTCCTTTGCCTGGCAATGCTTGGTCTCCTGCCTGCCCTCTCGCTGGGCAGTGATGACGTGCCTTTTCAGACCACGCTGAATGTGTTCTATGGTGACGCAGCAGGCTCGGACAAGTCACTACAATCGCTGGATATTTACTGGAAGGATAACGCCACCAGGCGCCCGGTAGTGATTTACCTGCACGATGGTGGCTGGGCATTTGGTGACAAAAGTGATGTGCATCTGAAACCCCGGTTTTTTGCACTGCATGACATTGCGTTTATCAGCATGAACTATCGATTGCGCTGGGAGCATGATCTGTATGATCAGCTTATGGACGTGGTGGCTGTCGTTGCCTGGGTCAAAAAGAACGAGGCACGGTATGGGCTCGATGGTTCAAAAATTGTGTTGATGGGCCATGGTGCCGGGGCACATCTAGCTGCCCTCGTGGGCAGCGATGGTGCCTATCTTTCGTCTGCAGGCTTGTCGCTTGCAGATATCAAGAGCGTTGTCACCATTGATACGGCCAGCTTCGATATCGTCCGTTTGATGGAAGAGCAGGGCAGTTTTATTGAACGCCGTCGGCATCGCATTATTTTTGGTGAGGATCCTGCTGTTTGGGCAGCATCTTCGCCTGTAACTCATGTCAAAGGCGGGAAGGGCATGCCGCCTTTTGCGCTGATGTATGTTGCAGACAGCGACACCACCGTTGATCAGGCCCGAGCTTTTGCCAGGGCACTCCGTGCCGCAGAGGTCAATGTGGTCCTCATTCCGGGCAACCAGAAAACTACCGAGAGCATTGATGAAGAACTGGGTAGTGAACGGGATGCACCCACGCTGGCCCTGATCGCCTTTATTCGCGCGACCCTGTAATGGGGTTGAAGCTTGCCCTGCGCTGGGTTGTAGCCTGTTGGCTATTGTTTGGAGGTTCTCTTGCCTTGGCGCTTGATGCCCCGGATGTGGTCAGTCAGGGGGAGGCGCTGGCGCGTGAAGCCAGCGCTGCTGCCGCACAAGGAGCAGTTCTACCGGCAGGATTACTGGCGACCGCGAGCCAGGCGCAGGAGGTATCGAACACTTATGGCAGCGAAGAGCTTGCCCGGTTATCCAGTCTGGTAGAGGGCTATCTCGTCGAACTGCGCGAATTGGCAGTCACACCAGGTGTTGCCGGTACCACACGATTTCTCACAACCGGACCGCTGACGGTTGGCAGCAACCAGAATATTACCCAGGTCTATGAGGTTCCCCAGACGCTTGCTCCTGGCGCTGCAATCAGACTGGGTCGGCTAACGGGGCAGATGGCACCGCGACAAAGCCAGTTCCCCTCAGAGCCAGGCTACGTTAGCGTTTCAGCCGGTGGCGTCACGTTTGCAGCTACCACTATTGTGGATCCCGGGCTTGCTGGCGGCCTGCACGGTCCTGTGGCTGAGCACGTGTTTGAAGTAACAGGTGGTGAACTTGCGGCTGGCAGTCAGGTAACCATTCGCTATCAGTCACTGGATATACCCGCCACCAACCAAAGGCACTTTCGTCTGCCGCTTCAGGTGAAGTTGACCCCGAATGGTCCCTGGCTCCATGTGCCAGGCGATGAGCTTCTGATAGTGGCTGGTTCCGCGGCCAGGTTAGTGGCCCATGCACCAGCCCAGGTGGCGGTTGGCTCGCCTTTTGTTGTTGGCCTCAGGCTAGAGGATGAGTTTGGTAACCTCGCGACCGGAACTTTTCCATCGCTTGAAGTGCTGCTGGATGGGGCGTTTGTGACGCGCGTCGCCGCCGGCCCTGATCCAACCCCCATCTTCAGCCTGACGATTGGCAGGGAAGGCGCTGGCGAAATCGAGGTGCGATCGTCCGGGGGAGGCCTGGTGACAAAACTCAATGTAGAGGCCACCTCAGCCGAATCTTCAGAGATTCAGTGGCCCGTACTATTTGCACACACCCTGGCCAGTGACGGCATCCAAACAGCAGCGGAGGTGACCGCAAGCCTCGCCAACACAGCTGATGGGGTTGTCATCATTGAAAATGATGCCTGGCTTGACCAGGCGGCATGGCAAGCCAGGCCAGTGCAATTAATGGACGGTTTTGCGCGAACAGCCAATGTCAGGAGTGGCGGTCAACAAGTGATTCTGGTACGTGATCGGCTAAGTTTTAGCGAACCTCCCAGGGTTCAGCTCCAGTCACCACGGGCCCTGAGAGAGTTTCTGGCGTCGAACGAAGCGTTGGCCATTGCCCTGCCGGAGGTGCCGGCCCATCCAGCAATGCTGGATGCCGGGGCGACCAGGCTGGCCTCGATTAAGGCAGGAGACGGTACGTTCGAGTGGTACGGCAATCGACTAGCCGCGGCAGGATTCCGGGTGGGGTTTGTGGGCTCGCCCTATAGTCATACTCCCCAGGTGGGCAAACTGGCTACAAAGGGCCGCACCGCCGTCAGTCTGTTGGCAGGCGAAAGCCTTTTTGACAGCCTGCTGGCCGGGCGTACCTGGGTCACCTCTGGACCAGCTATTTCCCTCGAGATGCGACTGAATGATACCGAGCCAGGTGGGCGGGCACCTCGAAGTGAAATACGCCAGGTAGTAGGGCGCGTTCAAGGCACTGCACCGATTCAAACCATTGAACTGATTCGCAATGGTGAAGTGATTGCGACTCGCCGATATGCCAGGAATCCGGCAAGTCGAACCGTCAAGCTGACGTTCTTTTCGAGTAGCGAACCGCTGTATGACCAGATTGATGTGCCGAGAAATGGCAGGGAATGGATTGGGTTTCTGCAGGTGACCGGTGCGGAAATTGTTTCTCTTGATGCCAGTAACTTCAGGAATCGAATGAGGCAGGCCGCAGCCGTTAATCCATCGCTGGCCAATCGAATCGACTTCATTACGTGGACCAGGGGTCATCCCAGCAGTTTCTATTTTGATCTGGCGCCAGAAGGCTCTGAGAGCGATTCATCGGTGTTGCTTGAATTGTCCCTGGCCGAAGGGTTCGAAGACTCGGCCCAATTGGCCCTGGGGCGCCCACCCGCAGCTATTCCGGCTGCGAGAATGCTATTCGATCTGGCGGAACTGACCGCTGGGTCGGTCATCCGTGAATATCCAGTAAGTGGCTACCAGGATACTGTCATTGCGGAGCTGGTGGACATTGATGTGCCCAGCGACGTGAGTTTTGAGTTTGTTGATCGACGTGAGTTTGGAGAAGGTGATTACTACTACGTCAGGATTACCCAGGCTGATGACCACATGGCGTGGAGTAGCCCGGTATATGTGGGCGGATTTGATCTCCGTTAGCGTCAGGCGAGTGCTTGCTTTTCTGCTTGCCTTCACCGCCGGGCAGGCGGTTGCTGGTGAAGGCATATCCCTGTGGCGCGCTCAGAGCGCAACTGCCGAGGTTTACTTGCTCGGTTCACTACATGCCCTGAGAGAGACCGATTACCCGCTGCCCATCGCAATCGAGCAGGCGTTGATCAGGTCCAGTGAGATTATTTTCGAGGTTAACCTGAACGAGGTTGCCCGTGATGACATGGCGGTTGTCATGCAGAAGTATGGGTACTACACCGACGGTGAAACACTGGAAAGCGAGCTTTCTGCAGACACGCTCAGTGCCCTCATGCGCTATCTGGCTGACCGCGATATTCCCCTTGCGCGAATCAACAACCTGCGACCCTGGTATGTCTCTGTAACCGTGGGTTTGGGTGAGATGCTGCAGTTGGGGTTTCGGCCTGAACTTGGCCTTGACCGCTATTTGATGAAGCGGGCTTCAGAGACGGGCAAGAAGATCGGTGAGCTTGAGACGTTCGAAGAACAGGTTCGTCTGATTTCAGGTGATGCGCCAGCTTTGGCTGATTTCGCACTGCGGGCAACGCTTGAAGACCTGCCTCGAATGCCGAGACAGATCATCGGTCTGTTTAGTGCCTGGTCCATAGGCGACGCCGAGGGGCTCTACCGGTTGTCCATTGCAACCATGGCCTCACGGCCGGCACTGGCACCCCAGATGGAACGGGTTATTTTCTCGCGGAATCGTGCGATGACAGCGGCTATAGAAGGATTGCTCGTACGCAAAGGGACCTTTATGGTTGTGATCGGCGCAATGCATATGGGCGGTCCACAGGGTGTTCTTAGAGCACTCGAGAAAAAGTACACCCTGACCCAGGCGATGCCTGAGGATGATTACATTTTGTTGGATTTGCCTTAAAAAACATTGGGATAATGGCACTTCTTAATGTATTTGGGAGCCTGGTTGAGGTTGTGTTCGATGGACTTCCTTCGTATTCTCAACGGCTGATTTTACTGAACCTAAAGAAGGCAATATGAAATACCTGCACACCATGGTTAGGGTCAAGGATATTGACGAATCTATCGACTTTTACTGCAACAAACTGGGTTTGTCAGAACTGCGCCGAATCGATAATGAGGCGGGGCGTTTTACACTGGTGTTCCTCGCTGCACCTGGAGATGAATCGGCTCAGGTGGAACTGACTCACAACTGGGACGGTGATGACCTGGGCACAGGCAGTCGTAATTTTGGTCACCTGGCCTATGCGGTGCCGAACATTTACGAGACTTGCCAGCGCTTAATGGACGGTGGGGTCACAATCAACCGACCACCAAGAGATGGCAGGATGGCGTTTGTACGCTCGCCAGATAATGTTTCTATCGAGATTCTGCAGGCAGGCGAAGCCTTGCCGCCGACGGAGCCGTGGCAATCCATGCAGAATACCGGCGAATGGTGATGATTGTCTGACCCATTTGATTGCTGTACAAGTGAGAGAAGAAAAACAAGAAGCAGGGTAAGCCTGCACCACCTGGGAGAACGTTATCTATGGCCACTTACATCATGTTGAGCACCCTGACAGACGAAGGACGCAGGACCTTGAAAGAACGCCCTGAGCGGCTTCAGGAAGTAAACAAGGAAATTGAGTCTATGGGTGCCAGGGTGACGTCCCAGTTTGCGGTGATGGGTGGTTATGACTTCGTCAACATCATTGAAGCACCAACCAACGAAATTATGGCCAGGCTGGCCGTGGAACTGGGTTCCAGGGGCACAATCAAGATCATGACCCTGCCTGCCATTCCGGTAAATGAGTTTGTCGATATGCTGGCTGGCAAATCACCTGGAGGCGGCTAGGCGGGGTAGTCCAATGCCTGCCTACATACTGCTGACCCGTTTGGGTGGTCGCGGCCTCCGTGCGATAAAAGAGGCGCCGGGCCGACTCAGGGAGATCCGGGAAACCCTGGAGGATTACGAGGCAAATGTGCTTGCCGACTATCACGTGCTGGGTGAATACAACCACTGCACTATTTTTGAGGTTTCAGATAATTTCCGGGCCCAACGCGCCAC
This sequence comes from uncultured Pseudomonadales bacterium, assembly GCA_964351065.1. Taxonomy (GTDB): domain Bacteria; phylum Pseudomonadota; class Gammaproteobacteria; order Pseudomonadales; family Azotimanducaceae; genus JANQJA01. Next base: position 4,936 of record CAYGNA010000030.1, on the reverse strand, counting down.
TTTGCAGCTCGAACTCAACGAAGCCGAAGATACGATGTTGCTGCCAGCTATCGACCTGCCCCTGTTTCAGCGCCTGGTTGCCCAGGAAATTCGAACCGATGGTCCACACGAGTGGCAGATAAAGTGGTGGGCAAAATCCATCCGGTTCTGCTTTCGCTGGTACCACTTCTCCCGCTACATCTGGGATTACTGCAAGCCTTTTTCCGTGACCGGGCAAGAGAATTTTGCGGGTGTTAAAGGGCCCTGCATCGTGGTTGGCAACCATACCAGCCATTTTGACACCCTGGCGCTGTATCATGGCTTGCCCCAGCGAGTTAAGTGGAACATCTATTTTGGTGCGGCGGCTGACCGCTGGTTTGTCAAAGGCGGTGGCGGCCGCAAGGAATTGGCGCTACAGCCCTGGTATAACTCTTTGATTGGGGCATGCTTTCCCATTCGACGTGGAGGGGGATCGGCGACTCTCGACTACTCCAAGTGGCTACTTGACCAGGGTGCCAATCTGGCAATCTTTCCCGAGGGCACCCGTTCAACCAGCAGGAAAATGTCACGCTTCAAACACGGCGTTGCGATCCTGGCGCTGGAAAAAGGTGTACCTGTTGTGCCGGTGTATTTGACGGGACTGGCGAAACTTCGGCCGAAGGGATCGCGAGAGGTATTTCCCGGACCTGCGGGCGCGCACGTTCAACGGCCTGTTTTCCTGCCCGAGGGAACAAGTATTCCAGAGGCCACCAGGATGATCTTCGACGCCCTCAATAGCGTGCACCAGCGTGTCCTGCAATACGGTGATGGCGCAGCAGCGTGGGATTGGACACCGCCACCCGGCTCTGCAGTCGGTTCTACAGCGACGTCACCGGAAAAAGATTCCTAGCGCAGTACAACCACGTCGCACTGGACACGGTACAGTATTGTCTCGGAGGTGTTGCCAAGCACCAGCCCTTTGATGCCGTCGCGCGCAACAGTACCCATGACCAGAATCTCCGCATCGGTTGTATCTGCCTGGTGTCCTACCGCGTTGGCAGTGGAACCTTCTTCAATATGCAGGTAGCGATAGCTGATGTTCTCGCTGCCCAGCAGACCATCGACGGTTGATTTGATGTCTGCCTCGGCCTCGACACGGATTTTCTGAAAATCGATGGGCACAGTATTTGGACCAATAAAAGGCTGCACAAATGGATGAGCCACTACCACGTCCATTTCACCACCCAGAATCTTTGCCAGTTGACTGGCCTCTACCAGAATGCTGCGATTCAGCGGGTTTTGATCCTCGTGCAGCGCGTCTACTGCGGCGAGTATGACTGGCTGCGAGCGCCATGCTTCCGTCTTTACCATCATGACCGGTATTTCTGCGTGGCGTAGCAGTGCCCAGTCCTGGGGTGTGCGAATGACGGCATCAAGCCCGGTTGGTTGCTGGGCGGCCTTGATAATGAAGTCTGCAGCACAATCCCTTGCCGCATCCAGGATGCCCTGGTGTTCCTCTTTGTGCCAGATGGTAGCTGACTCGATAACAGAAGCCTGATTACGGACAGTATCAATCAGGTCTTCAAGCCAGCTTTCCTGCGCTTCCATGATGAAGGTCTTGAGTTGCTGCCGGTCTGCAGCGTTATGTATATTGGCGTCGACATTCGAGTCGTAGATCACGCGTATAACGTGTATCTCTGCGTTTGCGGCACTGGCAAGTTTCACCGCCTTTTCCAATACAACGCCCGCCGTATCGTCCTGTTCGACTGCAACCAGTATTTTGTTTAGTCCAAGCACCGCACTTCTCCCTATCAAACTGATCTTTGTAGTTTACATGGCAGTGTAACGCCTTGCCGAGCTACATCATTGATGTGTATCAACGCGCCCGCACAACGAGCTTTGAGGGCTGCTCTCAAGACGTGCTCTCAAGACGTACTCACATTCCTCTGCCACCTGCCAGCCTGACAGACTATGATGCGGCATGCAGAGATTTCGGCTGATTACATTCAATATTGCCCATGGTCGCGGACTTTCGCTGTACCAGGGGATGCACTCCGGGCGTTTCATTGAACGCAATCTGCGCAAAATCACCCGCGTATTGACTGATGCCAGGGTTGATTTTGTCGCCATGCAGGAAGTCGATGAGGACTCTTACTGGAACAAACACATTAACTTGCTGGACGTGATTGCCCAAGAGACGCCTTATCACCATCGCTTCATGGGCATCAACAACGCAAGGGCAGGCCACCAGAGGCTGAATTACGGCAACGCCATGCTGTCCCGGCATCCTATTAGTGTGGCTTACAACCAGCCTTTTGCAGAAGTGACGCTGGGAGGGAAGGGATTTATGTACGCCCAGATTAACGTTGGCGGTCACGAACTCGGGGTGATCAACCTACACCTCGACTTCCGCTCGCGTTGGCGACGTCTGGAGCAGATTGAGCAGGTGATCAGTTTCGTGACAGAAACAATCAGCGCGGGGGCCCTGCCACCCGTTGTATGTGGCGACTTCAACTGTCCTGCAACTCGCCCTGATGATGCGGTGCAGCGACTGTTTGGTTTTCTGCAGCCTACCTGTGGTTATTCGCTGTTACCCGAGAAGGCGCGAACATTTCCGGCACACCTGCCAGCCAGAACCATTGATTTTGTGATGGTGCCCGCAAGCTATCGGGTGACCGCGGCTGAAGTACTCCCGGTGTATGTGTCGGATCATCGTCCCGTGATGGTGGAGTTTGAGTTACCGTTCAGTGAGGGCGTTCTGCTTGGCTGAAATCACTGAGCAATTTGCCGGCATTCTGATCGGCTTGACGCTGTTTTCTATCCTGACTGTTGTCGTTATGGTCACCCTGGGCGTGACGATGATGGCGAGTTTGCCGGCAGATTACTTTAGCAATGATGATCGTCGTAAGCAGAGGCTATATCTGGAGCGTGTTCCCCCGATGCTGCGTCCGTTCCTGCCGGTGGCCAGAAACGTTGTTGGAGGCTTGCTGGTCATAGTGGGTGTACTACTGCTCGTGCTGCCGGGACAGGGTTTGCTCACCATCCTTGCAGGCTTCGTGCTATTGGAGTTTCCCGGCAAATTCGGGATTGAACGCTGGATTGTTCGCCGCAAACAGGTGCGTAATTCAATCAACTGGATGCGAGCGAGGAAAGGCAAGCCACCACTGGACCTGGACTAGAATGCGGGCTTTCACTATTCGGCCAGCGGCCAGGTTCGATTCTCCAGCAAATTTGTGCGGCTCGAAAGCATGAAGGCATGAAGGCATAGCAATACTCATTCCCACAACCAGGGAAGTCGAACCCAGGCTCGCCGGTTTCGACGGAATGCAGGGCTGGATTCGTCACCTGGCGGTAGATCCTCTGTGCCAGCGAAGGGGCATTGCTGCCGATGCGACGTGTTACATATCTTTCGGTTACGAGGTGGAAGAACGTATCAGCAGGGGTAAATACTTGTCATAGATGGCTGATGGCGATACAAAATCACACAGTCACTGGGTAAAGAGCTAGCTTGAGAAAAAAATCGAGGAATCGAAGGCGGGTCCTTTGTGCAATCGCGGCAGATTGTGTTCTGGTGACGCACACGCTGATAGCAGCTTTTGCGGTTGTTGGAGCCCCTCTTTTCCTGCTTGATTCAGGTTTTGCCTGGCTGCATTTACCAGTTGTGATTTGGTCGTGTGTGGTTAACCTCGCTCACTGGACCTGCCCGCTGACGCCGCTGGAGCAACATCTGCGCTTTGCTGCTGGACAGAAGGCGTTTGAGGGTGGCTGGATACAACACTATCTCGAGCCTGTGGTCAGGCCGCTTGGCATGCCGCGTCGAATGGAATTGATCGCGGGTATTTCAATACTTGTATGGAATCTTTTGCTGTATGGCTTTGTGTGGCTGCTATTGGGTGAAGCAAAAACCGATAGGCTTTAGCGAAAATGTTAACGCTCTCTCGTGTGCCACAAAGAGCCTGCAGCCCTGTGAGGTGTTGGCGGTTCTTTGGGTCAATCTACTCTTTGCCCGAGTCGGTCTCCGGTGGCGTCATTGCACTCTTGATAATGTACTGATGGATTGCCGTTACATCGGCAGGTGAGAGCATGTCCTTGAAGCCAATCATGCCTGCGGACTCGAACATGCCGTCGCTGACGATCTGTGTGAAGGCGCGATGGCTGGCCTCCGGCATATTGACGAGATCCGACAGGGCGCCGCCCGGTGCGAATGAGTGGCAGCGTGAGCAATAGTCTCCGAACAGTTTTTCTCCCTGCGCCAACAACTCCTCGTTAGCCGTGAGCGGGGGCAGTACCGGTTCAGCAGCAAAATCGAACTGCTCGGGCAGTGCTGCGTTTGCACCCATGGCATATACAAGCAAACGACCGGTTTCGCGATTGCGCACGCGCGGATTCTCCGAGCCCCGCTGCAGGCCACCAGCACCACCCCAGCCCGTGAGGACGGCAACATACTGTTTGCCATCCAGCATATAGGTGACGGGTGGCGCAAGAATGCCGCGTTCGGTAAAGGACTGCCATAGCAGATCACCATTGCAGGCGCGCCACGCGTTGAAGTTGCCATCGCCATCCCCGCCAAAGACGAGCCCACCGGCAGTGGACAGCAGGCCTCCGAGCGGTACCGTCGATTCGACGCGCCACGCCCGCTTTTGTGCAGCGGGATCCCATGCTGTCAGGAAAAAGCGCGTCTCAGGTGTGTCCTGCAGGTCTTCTGGCATGTTGTCCCTTGCCCCCATTTTTACACCCCAGGCGTCCTTCTTGCTGGCGTCATACTTGAAGTCCTGATCCTGTGAATAGATGCTGACCTGTTGCCGCGTAGGAATGTAGACGAGTCCTGTTGCGGGACTGAATGTCATGGGATGCCAGTTGTGACCACCCAGCGGTGTTGGCGTTACCTGCCGGGGTCCATCCCGGTACAGCCTTGCCTCGTTTTCAATGGGCCTGCCTGCCTCATTGAGTCCGTTGGCCCATGTGACCGGCAAATAGG
>CAYGNA010000029.1:18048-20381 GCA_964351065.1 uncultured Pseudomonadales bacterium | reverse complement strand
CAGTGCCAGCAGCGCCAGGGTGCCCAGCAGCGTGACAGGCATGATCCAGTCACAGACTCGTCGATACACGAGGTACAGCCCACCGGCGAGAAACGAAAGGTTCACCCATTGCCAGCCAATACCACCCAGGTCAGCCATGACTTTGGATGCGTGCCAGAATTCTTCCACGGTCGCGCTACCGCGAAACCTGAATGCGTCGAGCGGCGTTGCCATGGCTACACCGTCAGCTACAGCAAGGCCTAGTTTGTAACTGATCAGATCACCCAGTGGCAACGCTATGCCGGGACCGGGCCAGAGCGACATGGACAACGGAAACGATATAACCAGCAGCGCATAGCCAACCATGGCAGGATTAAAGGGATTGTGACCCAGGCCGCCGTACAGGTGTTTGCCAAACGTCAGGGCAAAAGCAGCGCCGACAACAACAATCCAGATGGGTACCAGTGGCGGCAGGCAAAGCCCCAGCAGTAATCCTGCTAACAATGCGCTCATGTCGCGCAGTCGGTCAAGCGGAAGTCCTCTCGCCTTCAGGCATGCTGCCTCTGCAAGCATCGCGGTCAGGCCAGCCGCAATCACGTTGATGATGACGCCAATACCAAAGTACCAGGCGAGTACGAGTGTGCCCGGTACAAGTGCCAGCACTACGTGCTGCATGATTTCACTGGTCGTCGTCAGTGCTTTCATGGTTTTTGCGACTTTAGCTGTTCCAGCAGGGCAGCCCTGTCAGTTGCTGACGGCCGCTGCTTCACCTCGTGGGTCGATTGCTGGATTCGTACCTGGTGCGCCTCGTAACGGGATTCAGCATGTTTTGCCTGGTCTGCTGCCTCGGCTCTTTCGCTGATAGCAGCCTTTGAAGACTTGAATATCTGTGTGAGAGGCAGCTTGCTGGGGCACACCCGATCACAGCGACGACACTCGATACAGGCATCAAGGCGCAGGGAGGAGAGTGTGGTTTCACTGTCCCGGTACCAGTACAGATCCTGGGGCGACAGGGCGCGTGGGCAAACCTCCTCGCAGCGTCCGCAGCGAATACAGTCAACCACCAGGTCGACTGACGCGTCGATTGTGCTCATCATATCTGCAGGCTGTGGTAGTCGTATGAGATCAATACAGTCGACCGGGCAAGGTGGTAAACAAAGCTCGCACCCCGTGCATTCAGACTCAATAACCGTGTGCATCAATTGTGGCGCGCCAAATATGGCATCCACCGGGCAGGCTGCAATACACAGTGTGCAGCCGATGCATTCATCTTCCCGGATGGCCGCGACCTGCATAATGCCGGGCTCGCCACATTCGGGGTCAGGCGGCAATGCATCACGACCCAGTAAGTCTGCAAGAGCAATTATTGTCGTCTCTCCGCCCGGCGGGCAGCGGTTGATGGCAGCACCTCCTGCAATGGCCTGTGCATATGGCTTGCAGCCCGGATAACCACACTGGGCGCATTGCGTCTGTGGCAAGAGCCTGTTGATTTGCTCAACCACAGCGTCATCGTTAGCGGGAAATCTGGTTCTGGCCCAGGAAAGCAGCACCGCAATCAGTGCACCGATCGCACCTAGCGCTACTGTTCCCATGACAAGATCAAACACCATCTAGGGCGCCATACCGGTAAAGCCCATAAATGCGAGTGAAAGGAGTCCCGCTGTGATCATATTGATCGCTGCGCCGCGAAACGGTGCGGGGATATCAGCATATTCAAGCTTCTCCCTCATGGCAGCAAACAGCACCAGCAGGAGCGAGAACCCGAGGGCTGCACCCAGGCCAAAGAACACCGACTCGACGAATGTGTGGCTTTGCCTGACGTTCAGCAGTGCAACACCCAATACAGCGCAATTGGTTGTGATGAGCGGAATGAAAATACCCAGCACCTGGTGCAGCAGTGGCTGCGTTGCTCTGATCACCATTTCCGAGAATTGGACCAGCGCTGCAATCACCACAATAAAGCTGATAATACGCAGGTATTCCATCCCGAGTGGCAAAAGCACGTAGTGCTCAACCATAAAACTGATAGCGGAGGCGAGGGTCAGAACAAACGTGGTGGCGGCTGCCATGCCGATGGCGGAGTCAAACTGGCGTGACGCACCCATAAACGGGCAGAGTCCCAGGAACTGCACCATCACAATGTTGTTAACAAAAATTGTTGTCAACAGGATGATGATTGGTTCCGGCATATCAGGTGACTTTCATGCCTGGCAGTGCACCGGCGTCAGGCTCCAGCAGGAAAAGGTCACTGCCACCCGGGCCCGCGGCCAGAACCATCCCTTCGGACATGCCGAATTTCATCTTGCGTGGCTTCAGGTTTGCGACCATGACGGTCATTTTGCCCACCAGATCTT
>CAYGNA010000029.1:0-18038 GCA_964351065.1 uncultured Pseudomonadales bacterium | reverse complement strand
CAAGTCGTTCATGTGGCGCTCCAGCGCTGCTGGCTAGTCTGCTGATTTGATGCCGGCAAACACGTTGCGCGTCTCACTACCCAGGTCAAGCGTCAGCCTGAGCAGTTTGTCGGCTCCTTCGACGTGCTCCGCCGCGACAATTTTTACAACCCGCAGATCAACTTTCGCAAAATCGTCAAATTCAATTTGTGGTGCTTTAGGCGCCGCCGCAGGTTCTTTATTTAGTGTGGCCGCAGGTTCTTTATTTAGTGCGGCCGCAGGCGCTTCAACGGAAGACTCGATCATGCGCGTTACGGCGTCGGGCTCGATTCGCTTCATCAGGGGGGTGAATTTGTTGATCTGGTGCGAGACCAGCACCGTGTCGATACCGTCCCAGGTGAGTGGGTCGATTGCCAGAAAAGCCTCGGCGCGTTCTGCCAGTGCGGGCATGACGGGCTTAAGGTACGCGGCCAGGATGCGGAAGAGGTTCAGGCCATCTGAGCACACGTTTTGCACCTGGGCTTCTTTGCCTGCTTCTTTGGCAAGCAGCCAGGGTTTGTGTCCGTCAATATACTGATTGGCGCGATCGGCCAGTGCCATGACGTCGCGAATGGCGCGACCGAACTCGCCGTCTTCATAGTAGATGGCGAGGGAGTCTTTTATGGCCAGGAATTCATCGATCAGGGGAGTGGCTGGCGCTGCGCTCAGCATACCGGCCGATTTGCTGTGAATAAATCCCGCACAGCGGCTGGCGATGTTGACAACTTTCCCGACGACATCCGAATTAACCCGCTGGACAAAATCGTCGAGGTTAATATCCAGGTCGTCGATACCGCTGGACAGCTTGGTTGCAAAATAATAGCGGAGGTATTCCGGATCAAGGTGATCGAGATAGGTACGGGCATTAATGAATGTGCCGCGCGACTTGGACATTTTCAGGCCGTTGACGGTTATAAAACCATGTGTATGTACCCGGGTTGGCGTACGGAACCCTGCCACCATGAGCATGGCTGGCCAGAACAACGCATGGAAATTGACAATGTCCTTGCCGATAAAGTGGTGGACTTCACGTGTTGATCCGGCATCCCAGTAGTCATCAAAGTGGAGGTCGGTATTGCGGTCACAAAAATTCTTGAAGCTCGCCATATACCCAATAGGTGCGTCGAGCCAAACGTAGAAGTATTTACCCTCCTCGCCAGGAATCTCAAAACCAAAGTAGGGCGCGTCGCGAGAGATATCCCAATCCTGCAGACCAGCATCAAGCCACTCGCTCAGTTTGTTGGCGACCTGTTCGTGCAGCGTGCCACTGCGCGTCCACTCGCGCAGGAACCCTGTAAAATTTGACAGCCTGAAGAAGAAATGGGTCGATGCCTTGAGAACAGGTTCAGCACCCGACAGCTTCGAAATCGGGTTAATGAGGTCGGTGGCGTCATAGGTTGCACCGCAGGCCTCACAGTTGTCGCCGTATTGGCCTTCGGTCTTGCAGCGAGGGCAAGTGCCAACGATAAAGCGATCGGCCAGAAACATGTTCTTCTCAGGGTCGAATAACTGGTCTACCGAACTGCTGCGAATCTGGCCGGCATCTTTCACCCGGGTATAGATCAGCGTTGCATAAGCCTGGTTCTCCGGCGAGTGGGTTGAATAGTAGTTGTCGTGGCTGATCAGGAAATCCTGAAAATCTTTCTCATGCTCGGCCTTGATCTGCGCGATCAGTGCTTCGGGCGTGATACCCGCTTCATCAGCCTTCAGCATGATGGCCGTGCCATGCGTATCGTCTGCACAGACGTAGGTGCACCTGTGCCCGCACATCCGCTGAAACCGCACCCAGATGTCAGTCTGGATGTGCTCCAGAAGATGGCCCAGGTGGATCGAGCCGTTGGCGTTCGGCAGTGCGCTGGTGACGAGTATTTCGCGATGTTCCATGGTTGGCCCGGTGGGGTCGTTCAAAGGGTGCTAAATATACTGATGCGGGCCATGAATTTCGACCCTACCGGGCAATATAGCCAGTACATGATCAGCTTACCTCGCCGGTTAACACAAAATAGCTGATAATGGGCGCCTTTTGAGCGGCAGGAGAGCAGTCATTTCCAATACAGGCGCAAACAAGTTCAAGCTTCAGGGGGTTAACCATGTTATAGCGGTGGCCTCGGGTAAAGGTGGTGTGGGCAAATCGACAGTTGCTGCCAATCTGGCGCTGGCGCTTGCTGCCGAAGGGCATCGTGTTGGGCTGCTTGATGCGGACATTTACGGCCCCAGCCAGGCGCTGATGATGGGGGTGCCGACCGCTAAACCTGAGGTGCGGGATGAAATGTTACAACCGGTACCTGCCCATGGTATCCAGGTGATGTCCATGGGATTTGTCACATCGCCGCGAACGCCTGCGGTCTGGCGAGGTCCAATGGCAAGTGGGGCACTACAGCAACTGCTGACCCAGACTGCCTGGGATGACATTGAGTTCCTGATTGTGGATTACCCGCCTGGCACCGGGGATATTCAACTCACCATGGCACAGCATGTCCCTATGAGCGGCGCGGTTATTGTCACAACGCCCCAGGACATTGCCCTTCTCGATGCGCGTAAGGCAATAGAGATGTTTCGCAAGGTAGAGGTGCCGGTACTGGGGGTCATTGAGAACATGAGTATCCATACCTGCAGTGAGTGCGGGCATCAGGAGGCAATTTTTGGTGAGGGCGGCGGCGAACGCATTGCCGATGAGTACGAGACCAGATTGCTGGGTCGACTCCCACTGTCAATGGCAATCAGGCAGCAGTCTGATGGTGGCAAACCACCGCTTGTGGATGAGCCTGCGGGGGAGGTGAGCGCTTTGATGCGGGAGATTGCACGGGAAGTAGCGTCGGCTGTGGCCGGGGCGCGGCACCAGGCGCCGGTGATCAGGATCCTGGACGATTGATTGGCCGTGATGGCTTGACTATGATGGCGCGGCTTTTTGGTACAGCAAGGCGAGGTGGGACATGTCGATAAAATCAGACCGATGGATACGGCGAATGTCCGAGCAGCATGGCATGATTTCGCCGTATGAAGCGGGGCAGGTACGAGTGGGTACCGATGGTGAACGCCTCATTTCTTACGGTACGTCGTCCTACGGTTACGACGTGCGCTGTTCCGACGAGTTTAAGGTTTTTACCAATATCCGGTCGGCCACGGTTGACCCAAAGGCATTTGACGCCAACAGTTTTGTTGATGTCCAGGGGGACGTTTGTGTGATTCCACCCAACTCGTTTGCACTGGCGCGCACCATCGAGTACTTCAGGATTCCGCGTAACGTGCTGACCATTTGCCTTGGCAAATCAACTTATGCCAGGTGTGGCATTATCGTTAACGTGACCCCGCTCGAACCCGAGTGGGAAGGACATGTCACACTGGAGTTCTCCAACACCACCACCTTGCCTGCCAAGATTTATGCCAACGAAGGTGTGGCCCAGATGCTCTTCTTCGAGTCTGATGAGGAATGCGAAACCTCCTACAAAGATCGGGGCGGGAAGTACCAGGGCCAGACTGGCGTCACCTTGCCGCGAACATGACCTTGATGTGCGTCACGGTTGTTCATCCGGCGACGCGCTAAAATCGTATTATATTTATTGTTAAACGGAGTACTCCTATGACCACTCGACGAACATTCCTGAAAGCTTCAGCATCACTGGCTCTTGTCCCGCTCGTCAGCCTGAACGTTCAGGCTGCAGAAAAGGTACCGCTGGATGATGTGGCGGCGAAGGCCCTCAAGTATGTTGAGGATGCAACCCAGGCTGCGAGAGCTGACAAGATGGGTTTTGCTGCGGCTGACCAGTTTTGCCACAACTGCCAGTTCTATGCGAAGGCAGCAGAGGCTGATGGCTGGGCTGGCTGTGCGCTGTTCCAGAATCGCCTGGTACCTGCCGATGGGTGGTGTGCTGGCTGGGTGCCCAAACAGGGTTAAGAAAACTATGGCGTAGAGCTGTTCTCTTCGGGGCGGCTCTTGCCTCAGCAGTGCCTGTTAGTCCAGCCGCTCGTTTACAGCGGCTTGCCACCAAATTCAGCTTCTTTCAAGAGCAGGGTAAAACCCCTGCCATTTTCTTCAATCTGCTCGAAGCGAACCAGCAAAAAATCGTAGTCGGGGGCAAGCCAGAAGTTGGTTACCCGACTGCTGTTCTCTCTTACCCGCATGGCTTTGATCGTTCTGAATACGCCGGCCGGGGTTTCAACCGATTCTTCACCAACCACTTTGAAGGTATATTCTTGCAGGGTGCCTTTGTCGGCGATCTGGTAGTGCATTTCTGGCCAGTCGGCACCCAGGTCTCGTGCTCGCACCAGATCCTCGCGCATCTCAAGCTGATAGGAGAGTTTGTCCTGTACGCCAGCCTCTAAATCCATCGCCCACTCTTCACCCTGGTCACCCTGGCTGGCACGGGCGCTAGCCCAGTCGAATGTGAGTGTGTCACTGCGGTTTTTGCCGAGCCCCTTGCGATGATACTGGTACTCAATGGGGATCACAGAGTTTGTATCGTCAAATCGAAAGCGCGTCTGCTCTTCGATTGAGGCAATAAAGGATTTGGCTGAAGAGGTCAGGAGGTACTCATTACCTTCCAGTCGCCGCAGTTCCCGAATACCTGTAGCACTGATTGGCACGCCTTTGTAGTCCGCCTTGTAGAGCGCGCGATAGGGTGTTGGATCCGCATTTGCACCTGAGATCCCGCCCAGCAAAATTGCGCATAGTGTGGTGCAGATTAACAGTAACCTGAGTACAGGCTGTCTCTTCCAGTTTGTTTGCAACTTGTAAATCCCCGCTGTGTCCATGACAATCAGTTTCGCATTCTCTACCCTACTAAATGCGCACTGAACCAGGCCTGAATGTATGCGCCGTCTCGTTATAAGGATACCGGGTATCAACAGAAGTTCCATTTTATTGTTTTGCCTGCTGCTTGCCTCGGGTGCAAACGCGCTGCCGGTGCCCGACCTGTACGTGGCAGAAGTCCTGGTGGCGTCCCAGGATGACACCCAACTAAGACAGGGTGCACGTGCGGGTTTGCTGCAAGTACTGGTGCGTGTCTCGGGATCGACGGAAATTGAGTCGAACGAACGCGTTGCGACCGCGCTGCGTGACCCGAGTGCCTACTATTACCAGTACGGCTTTGATGCAACAGATCGAACCCTGGTGATTGACGGCGTTGAAGTGCCCGCGCGATTGTTGCGCGTTTCGTTTGATCCGTCTTCGATTTCGCGTCTGGTACGTGAAGCAGGATTCCCTGTATGGGGCAGTAACCGTCCAGGTGTGCTGGTTTGGATAGCGGTGAACGAGGGTGAAGGGCGGCATATTCTTACGGGCAACATCGATTCGGCGACAGCCGACAATCTGGAGGTACAGGCTCGCATTCGTGGTTTGCCGCTTTTATATCCCCTGAATGACCTGGAAGATTCGTCAATTTTGACCGAAGCTGAAGTCTGGGGCCTGTTTCTTGACCGCATTGATACTGCCTCGCGTCGGTATAGTCCGGATGTGGTCCTTGCCGGACGCGTCCAACGCGACCGGACAGGGCAGTGGAGTGGACGTTGGTCATATCGTATCGAAGAGCGCTGGCGCAGCCTCGATAACGTTGCATCTTCGGTCGAGAGCCTGGTGGCTGAAACGGTTAACCGGCTGGCGAATGAATTGGCCTCGCGGTATGCGGTAAGCTCTGGCAGTGGTCTCGTGATGGTGCAGTTGGAGGCTATTGAATCACTGGAAGACTATGCTGCAGCAAGCAGCTACCTGGCGTCGCTGTCCCCTGTTATCGATGCTTTTGCCGTTGCAGTCGATGGCAACCAGGTGCTTTTCCAACTGCGAACCGAGGGCGAACTTGAACAGCTCAAAGAGATTATTGCGCTGGACGAAAAGATGATCCTGATAAACCCGGGCTCGCCTGTCCAATATCGCTGGATCAGGCAGTAGCATGACAGTGTTGCAGCGTACGTTTACCTTGCTGCTGGTCGCGGGATTTTTCCTGCTCATCTACCTGTTACAACCCATCCTCACACCTTTTTTGGTAGCGCTTGCGCTGGCCTATCTTGGAGATCCACTGGTCGATCGCCTGGAACGTTTGGGCCTGGGCAGGACCATTGGGGTGTTGATTGTGTTTCTGTTGTTCCTGGGGCTGCTTGTGGCTGCGGCGCTGGTGCTTATTCCCCAATTACTGAACGAGGTTGCCTCACTCGTAAAACAGATTCCCAACTTTATCCTCTGGCTACAGGAGACTGGCAGTCCCTGGATCATGCAGCAATTTGGCGTGGATCCTTTTGCGATCAATCTTGACGCACTTCGGCAGCGCCTGACAGAGAACTGGCAAGAGGCGGGTGGCATCGCAACCCGGGTGCTGGCAGAAGTGACTTCGTCCAGCATGGCCCTTGTAACCTGGGTAGCCAATCTGGCGTTGATCCCTGTAGTAGCGTTCTATCTGCTGCGTGATTGGGATCTGCTGGTAGAGGCGCTGCATCGGCTTGTGCCGCGTGATATGGAGAAAACAGTGGCGGCCCTGGCAAAAGAATGTGACGAGGTGCTCTCCGCTTTCCTGCGAGGCCAGTTGATGATTATGTTCCTGCTGGGTTGTATCTATGCACTGGGGCTGGTGCTGGTTGGCCTGGATCTGGCGATCCTGATTGGCATGCTGGCCGGTCTCGCGAGTATCGTGCCGTACCTCGGCTTTATTGTAGGTATCCTCGTTGCAGGTGTGGCTGCATTGTTCCAGTTTCAGGATTTCATGCCTCTCATCTACGTGGCAATTGTTTTTGGCATAGGCCAGGCCCTTGAAGGTATGGTGCTGACCCCGCTACTGGTTGGGGATCGTATTGGCCTGCACCCGGTTGCCGTTATCTTTGCCGTCCTGGCAGGCGGCCAGCTATTTGGTTTTGTTGGTGTTTTACTGGCGTTGCCAATTGCAGCGGTCATCATGGTGTTTGTACGGCACGCCTATCTGCACTACCACGAAAGTGAGTATTACAATCGCGTGCGGAGTACGCCGCCAGATGAGCGCCCATGACTGTTCCACGCAGTCAAATGTCGCTGACGCTGAAGCTTCGGCATGATGCCACCCTATCCAACTACCTGGGGCTTGCAGCTGAACGTTTGCTCGCGGCGTCCGGTATTGTCTATCTGTGGGGTGAAGCGGGCTCCGGCCGTAGCCATTTGCTACAGGGGCTTTGCCACGAGGCTGCTGCTGCGGGGAGGTCAACCATCTATGTCGAGGCGCCCGTGCAAGCGGAGCCCCGTATTCTCGAAGGGCTTGAGCAGTTCGAACTCGTTTGCATAGATGACATCGACAGTGTTTTGGGTCAGAACGAAGCGTGGGAAATTGCGCTGTTTCACCTGGTAAACGGTGTTCGCGACCAGGGCGGTAAACTGGTGACGTCAGCAGTGCCGGCGCCGCGTGATCTCAAGGTGAACCTGCCCGATCTGAAGAGTCGCCTGATTGCTGCTGAACTCGTTCCCACAGACCAACTGGATGACAATGCCAAGCTGACGGTGCTGAAGCTGAAGGCCCAGGCGCAGGGATTCGGCCTGAGTGATGAGGTTGGCCGATTCATTATGAGTCGCTCGGACCGTAATATGACAGCCCTGATTAGCCTGTTGGAGCAGCTTGAGGCTGAGTCGCTGCGGCGCCAGAAACGCGTGACGGTGCCTTTCGTCAGGGAAATACTGGCACTTTCATGAAGCGAATCCTGTTTACCGGTGGCGGTACGGCCGGTCATGTCACACCTAACCTGGCCCTGATTGAGGTGCTGCAACAGGAAGGCTGGCGAGTCGCCTATGCGGGTTCGAAAGCGGGCATTGAACGCACCCTGGTGACTGATACGGGTATTCAGTATTACCCGGTAGCAACGGGAAAACTAAGGCGCTACTTCAGCTGGCAGAATTTTATTGACCCTTTGTGGATACTGCTGGGTTGTTTCCAAAGCCTTGTGATCTGCCTGCGCTTTCGTCCCGCAGTCGTATTCTCCAAGGGTGGATTTGTGGCGGTGCCGGTGGTGGTTGCAGCCTGGGTGTGTCGTATTCCGGTGATTGTTCACGAATCTGATATGACGCCAGGTCTCGCGAATCGACTGTGTTTTCCCTTCGCTCGGCGTATCTGCGTCAACTTTCCCCAGACCCTGGAAATGGTGCCCAGCCGCAAAGCCATTGTGACCGGCTCCCCCGTGCGCCGGTCCCTGCTGCTGGGTGAAGCGACGCGAGGGCGCGGGCTCCTTGGTCTCTCTGACAATCGGCCGGTACTGCTGGTGTTTGGTGGTAGCCTGGGTGCAGCCTCGATCAACGCGGCACTGCGATCGATTCTTGATCGGCTCTGTGAACAGTTTGATGTGGTTCATATTGCCGGCCCAGGCAATCTCGATCCGAACCTCACCGGCAAGCCGGGCTACTGGCAGTTTGAGTTCCTGGGCGAGGGTTTTGGTGATGTCCTGGCTGCAGCCGACCTGGTGGTTGCGCGGGCGGGGGCAAACTCGGTGTATGAACTGCTTGTGACGCGGACGCCCCACATATTGATTCCGCTACCGCTCAGTGCGAGTCGAGGTGATCAGATACAAAACGCGAGAGCTTTCGAAGGCCTGGGGATGAGTCTGGTCTTGCCCCAGGAAAACCTCTCACCTGCTTCGCTGGCAGACATGGTTGAAGTCGCGTTCGCCCGTAGCGAAGAACTGCGCGAGCGCATGGCGACTTTTGAGGTCAGGCAGAGCGTCGAACTGATTTTAGCCCTGATCCGCGAGCCTGTTCGTGGCAATGTCGGCAAAAGCGCTGGTGACCAGACGCGATAGCGTATCTTGATTGTCCTGTCCAAGGGGTTGTAGTCCAAACATATGGTGTTATAGTTAACCACAACACTATACAGGTAACGCGCGAGTGCAAATCACCTGGAATGACAAAGACCCAATTTATCGCCAGTTGTGCGATCGCCTCAAGGAGTTGATTCTAGAGGGGATTTACTGTGATGGTGATGCCTTGCCCTCGGTGCGCCAGGTCGCCAGCGACCAGCGCATAAATCCTATTACGGTGTCGCGTGCCTACCAACTCCTGGTTGAGGACAACCTTGTTGAGAAGCGCCGCGGTCTGGGGATGTTTGTCCGCGAAGGCGCGACGGACGAATTGTTAATCCTCGAACGCACAAAATTCCTGAACGAAGAGTGGCCGCAGATCTGCGAGCGGATCCTGCGGCTTGGGTTGCGGCTCGAAACGCTGCTGAGCGAGATAAAGGACAAAGACCATGAGTGAGGTTGTATGGGCAGAGGGGGTCAGCAAGCATTACGGCAATTTTACCGCGCTCGATAATGTCTCGTTTGGCATCGAACGAGGCTCAATAGTCGGGCTGATTGGACCTAACGGTGCTGGTAAAACGACCACGCTGAAATCGATCCTGGGTCTCACCAACTTCGATGGTGACATGAAGGTGCTGGGACGTGATCCACGCAAGGGACGGCACCACATTATGGAGCAGGTCTGCTTCATCTCCGATGTGGGCGTGCTGCCGAGGTGGATGCGGGTTGATGCACTACTGGATTATGTAGAGCAGGTACATCCGCGCTTTTCTCGCGTAAGTGCAGAAGATTTTCTCGCCAGTACCAATGTGGGCAGGCGCAGTCGGGTGCGTGAGCTTTCCAAGGGTATGGTGACGCAGTTGCACCTGGCGATTGTGATGGCAATTGATGTTGACCTGCTGGTGCTGGATGAACCCACGCTTGGGCTTGATATCCTGTACCGCAAGTCTTTCTATGATGAACTCCTGAACAACTACTTTGATCATGAAACGAGCATCATCATCAGTACTCATCAGGTAGAAGAGATTGAGTCGCTGCTGACGCATCTGCTGTTTATTGATGGTGGCAGAATAGTGTTGGACTCGCCCATGGATGCGCTGCCTGACCGCTATGCTGATGTGCTTGTTGGGCCGTCTGATGTTGATGCCGCGCTCAGGCTCGGCCCACTTTCAGTGCGCGATATGTTGGGTAAAAAACGCATGTTGTTTGAAGATGTCGACCAGTCGTCACTGGCCCCGCTGGGGGAGATTCACGTGCCAAGCGTTGCAGACCTGTTTGTTGCAAAAATGAAGAGGGAGCGCGTATGAATCAGCTACCTGCACTGCTTCGACGCGAATTCCAGGAAAACCGGGGCCCGTTCCTCGTGCTGCCGATGGTGATTTCGCTGTTTATGATTGTGATACTGCTGCTGGCGCTCCTGATGGTCTCAAGTGGTGGCGGTGAAGGGGTGGTCGTTACCAACTCCAATTCTTCAGAAGGCCCGGATGTAACCGAGTTACTGCTGAGTGGCTACTACGGTGCTTACCTGGAAGAACTGGCAAACTACCCGTTACCTGACCGTGAAATGGTGCTTGACCATGCCTACAAGGGCGCTGGTGCACCACTGCTGATTGTGATGTGGTTTGTCGTCCTGTTTTACCTGCTGGGAACGCTGTATGACGATCGGCGTGACCGCAGTATCCTGTTCTGGAAATCCATGCCGGTATCAGATGCGATGACCGTTTTCTCCAAGCTGCTGACCGCCCTGGTTGTGGTGCCTGGCATCTACTTTGCGGGCGTGTTCCTGGTTCAGCTTGTCATGCTTGTCGTCTCTTGCCTGAGTGCGCTGGGGGGTGGTTTTGATATCTGGGAGACGCTGATTGCGCCAGCCAATCTGGGCTCACGCTGGCTGGAGCTGATTGGATTCCACATGTTGACCATGATCTGGTGCATGCCATTTTATGGCTGGATCATGCTGGTTTCGTCGCGCGCAAGTTCGGTACCGCTGGCGTGGGCTATTGGCGTACCATTG
The DNA here is from genome assembly GCA_964351065.1 of uncultured Pseudomonadales bacterium. Lineage (GTDB taxonomy): Bacteria > Pseudomonadota > Gammaproteobacteria > Pseudomonadales > Azotimanducaceae > JANQJA01. The sequence goes on along the minus strand of CAYGNA010000029.1, from coordinate 7,276 downwards.
GGCGTCGCGATTGTTGATGCTATCCTGATCCCGGGCGATTGGGTTGGCGGTTTTATGGCGCGCCATATTGCACCCGTTGGCTACACAGACGATTACATCAGTGGGCTAAAAGATGCTGCGCTCGGGTTTTTGTCACTGGAGCTGATTGCCTCAACTGCAATCGCCGCAGTGTTCTTTTACCTGGCTGTTCTGGCAAGAGGACGAGCGGATGAAATCTGACAATTGACAGAGTAGCGGAGAGTTCTGGATATGACGATACTGATTGCTGGCGCACTTGCATTGTTGGTGACTCACCTTGGTGTCTCGAGTACGCCGCTGCGGGGTGTTCTGATCAAGACCTTTGGTGAAGGCGCGTATCTTGGTATCTATTCGCTGCTTGCTGCTGTAACACTTGGTTTGCTGATTTATGGCTATGCCAGTGTGCCGCACTATGACTTTTTGTGGGTGCCTGGTAGGGCAGCAGTGGGTCTCGCCAAATTGCTCATGCCAGTTGCGCTCATACTGGTGATGAGTGGGCTTTTGTCAAAAAACCCGACCAGTGTTGGTATGGATTCAGCGGTGCAAGGTGAACTCGCTGGCATTTTTCGTATCGTCCGCCATCCACTGCAATGGGGGATACTGCTCTGGGCCATTTCGCATATCATCGCTAACGGTGATGTTGCCTCACTCATCTTTTTTGGTGCGTTTGCCGTGTTGTCGTCGCTGGGTATGGTGGCGATGGATGCGAAGCGGCGTCACAGGCCTGAACCCGAGTGGCAACAGTTTTATGCCACAACCTCCTATTTCCCCTTTGTTGCCCTGGTTGCAGGACGGACAAAACTGCGTATCGCTGATATCAACTGGATTGCAGTGGCGGTGGGACTCATCCTCTATGTGTTGCTCTACCTGTTTCACGGGCAGGTGGCAGGTGTGGCGCTCACCTAGCAGGCTGTTTCAGCCGTCCGTGATGAGCCAAAGCGCGAGAGTTTTCCCATGTGGGAAGCGCTTGGTGTGCTGGACCTGCAGGACCGGCCGAGTGAGGGTCGCATCAATTGGGATGAGATGTCCAAACCGCTGGTCTATGAAGAAGACGCTGATTCGCTGGTCCGTATGCCGGCCACAGCCTGACAGCTTGCGTGAGCATGGCAATGAGGGGCGGTGAACTGCCATAAATGAGCCGGACTAATTGTCACAGTGAGAATTATCCCGGTAGCTAATCCCGCCCCATCCTGGTGCTTGGTGTAGAATTGGGCCCTTTTCCCGAGGGACCCCGCTGCATGTTCAAGATACGAACGCTCAACAACATTTCTGAAAAGGGACTTTCCCGGTTTCCAACTGAAGGTTATGCGCTCGGCGCTGACGTCGAAAGTCCGGATGCCATTCTGGTACGTTCCCAACAATTGACACTCTCAGATGCACCGGACAGCCTGATTGCGGTCGGTCGCGCGGGTGCGGGTGTGAACAATATCCCGGTGTCTGACTACACTGATAAAGGCGTTGTGGTCTTCAATACACCAGGCGCAAATGCGAATGCTGTCAAGGAACTGGTGATGGCCGGGCTCCTGTTGTCGCGCCGGGGCATTATTCCGGGCATTGAGTTTGTGAACACGCTGGCAGACCATACGGACAAGGCAGAACTCGACAAACTGGTAGAGTCCAGCAAGAAGCAGTTCAAAGGCTCAGAGCTCAAGGGCAAAACGCTCGGTGTGCTTGGTCTGGGTGCGATCGGTTCGATGGTGGCAGAAATGGCATTGCAGATGGATATGGAGGTCGTGGGATACGATCCGGCGTTGTCCATTGATGCGGCCTGGCGATTGTCTTCCCAGGTCAAGAAAATGGAGAATATGCAGACACTGTTCGCGCGTTCCGACGTTGTGACCTTGCATGTGCCCGCGCTGGACGCTACCCGTAACATGATTAACACCGAGACGCTGGAGTACTTTCGCCACGGCGCTGTGCTGCTGAATTTTGCCCGGGAAGAAATTGTAAACGCCGCCGATGTGGCCGCAGCGCTTCAGTCTGGCAAACTCTCGCAATACATCTCGGATTTTCCCACCCCGGGTCTGATTGGCAAACCGGGTGTGTTGGCGACGCCGCATCTGGGCGCGAGTACGGACGAGGCGGAGGAAAACTGCGCCATGATGGTAGTGGATCAGATGGTGGATTTCCTGGAGAACGGGAATATTCGAAACTCGGTCAATTTTCCGACTATCAGCATGGAGCGCACGGGGGGGTACCGTATTGCACTTGCCAATCGAAACGTACCGCGAATCCTTGGCAGTGTGTTGTCCATTCTGGCAAACCGGAACATCAACGTTATTGACATGATCAACAAGAGCCGCGATGAGGTTGCCTATAACCTGATTGATGTTGAGACAGCACCTGGTGCTGATCTCCTCAAGGATATTGGTGACATCGACGGGGTGATCAACGTCCGGGTTATCGACAGCTAGTGTGTTGCTGTAGAGCCGGCCTGTCCTAGCATCGAAGCCCTAACATCGAAGTACTAACCTCGAAGCCCTAACATCGAAAGAGCCAGAACAGCGCCCACACTGAGTGACAACGGTGCGCCATCAGTATGATGTCTATTTTTCATTCAGGTGGTTCGTCAGTTCCCGCTTGCGTCCGGCATCGCGGAGTGCAAAGCGGGCGGTATTAAAGCGGGCGCGCCAGCGCGCCCCCATACATGCCACCTCGCCACTGATCTGGCGCGCGAGATCCTCGGCGGCGAGAGGAGCATTGGTTGCGCCATGTGAACCGAACCCCGTAAACACGTAAAGACCTTCCTCATAAGCCGAGAATGGTTGCCTGCTACTTTCAGCACGACAATGATCAGTCAGCGCGGTCCAGTTGGGCAGGGGGCCGCTGACAGGTTTGCGGTCGCGGGTTGTACACCGTGTACCAACATAGGCCGCGGCAGGCTGGAAGTGGCTGGTATCCATAAGCCTCGCAAGTCGGGTCAGCAATTCGGTGGTGTCTTCAGGCCGGGGCTCAATTGAATCACCATCAGCATAGGTTGCACCAACAAGGACCGACTGCCTGTGCGGTATCACAGAGAGTGGCCCCGCAATCATCGCGCGCGGTGGCGCGTAACCCAGGTCGCCAACAATGGCCTGGCCACGAACCGGCCGCAGGCCAAGTGCATCAGTGGCCGGCATTGGTGCTGCGCCTGTTGCAATGACAATGGTCTCAAACTCTGCACGTGTGCCACCTGCCAGGACGAGGTGCCCAGCGCTGAGATCGGTAACCATTCGGCCGGTAGTCACCTGCGGCAGATCTGCATGAAAGAATTCTGCCGGACTGACAAAGGCACCACCCGCAAAATGCAGACCGTCATGGCCAGTATCCTGGCCCAACACTTCGTGCATTTGCGCCCGGTTCAGGTAGGTCGCAAAAGTATCGGGTAACACGCTGCCTATTTGCTGTAGTCGCTGTCTGGCTGCAGCAGTGTCAGCTAGTTGGCAGCGCCCGATTGTTGTTGCCCCGGATTCGCGCACTGCATACTGAAATGCGGCCATCGAGAACAGGCTACCGAGTTCAGCCTGGACTGAGAGTTGGGGATAAACCGCCAGATGTGGCACGCCGGAGGCGCCGCTGAGCGCCGCTTCGCTGGCCTCAAAAATTGTCACAGTGAAACCACGTCGCCTGAGTGCACGGGCGCAATGCAGACCGGCGAGACCAGCACCAATAATGGCAATGCGGCGCGGTTCAAGCGGCGCGGCGCGCCAATTGCCTGGCCAACGGGCGAACAGCATTTCTGCCTTGCGACCAAAGCCGGGTTGTTTGGTGACTTGAAATCCGGCTGATGCCAGATCTCGCCTGATCTGCCCGGCGACGGAATAGCTTGTGACGGTGGCGCCAGGCGCTGAGTGGGTCGCCATGTTGTGGATCAATGAGGCTTGCCAGGCATCCGGGTTTTTGGCAGGACTAAAGCCATCAAGGAACCATGCGTCAACGCTGCCCACCAGTTGCCCGGTTTCCCGGGTGGCATCGCCAATGACCAGAATCAGGCAGATATCCGTACTCACCCAAAGGGTGTGCCAACCACTTGAAGCTGGTGTGGGGTACTGGCTTACGAGCCTGTCGGCCAGTTGCGCGAGCGCTGCATTCTTGCCGGTAAGTAAAGTCGCAAACAGGCGAGAGAGGTCAGCAGGTGAAACCGGGGCTTTTTCAAACGCCACATAGTTCAGTATTGCGCCTGCGGTGCGTGTGGATTGCCAGGCTGCAGCGGTTAACAGAAAGTTCAGGCCAAACCCAAAGCCGATCTCAGCCACGGTAAAGTGCGCGTGTCCCATTTCCTGCCAGCGTTCGCGCAGGTATCCGCTTGTCACAAACACCTGTTCTTTTTCTGCGAGACCCTGCCCCCGTGACCAGTAAATATCGTCATGTGTCGTTGACGCCGGGGTGCTGAGTTCATGCCAGTCAATGTCCGCATAGGCTACTGCATAGGCATCATCAATCATGACATTGGCTGTTTCTGTGGGACAGGCAGTGACTCATTAGCCGGTTTCGATGGCTCGGCTGGGGTCTGTTATCCATTCGCTCCATGACCCAGGGTAGAGCGCGGGTTCGGTAAACCCCGCGTGTACCAGCGCCAGGATGTTGTGGGCAGCGGTGACGCCTGAACCACAGTAACAGGCAACAGGTTTTTGGTCGCTGACGCCGAGCGCCTCGAACCTCGCACGCAGCGCGTTCTGATTCTGAAGTCGTGCGCTGTTGGTCAGGTTGCCAGAGAACGGGGCACAGATTGCGCCCGGTATATGCCCGGCAACCGGATCAATGGGTTCCTCGTGTCCGAGGTATCTCGGTTCATCCCGTGCGTCGATCAAGAGGAGGTCAGCGTCGGGCAGGCTATCTGCTTCAATGGTTCGGGTGAGGGGGGTGCCCGCGCCAAAGTTGCCGCGCGCAAACACTGGCTCCTCTGCCGTTTGTGCCAGGCCAGCTTCAAGCCATGCGCTGTACCCACCGTTCAGCACAGCAACGCGACTGTGCCCGACCCAGCGCAGCATCCACCACAGTCGAGCGGCGTATGCGCCTGCCCCGTCATCGTAGGCAATCACGGTGCTGTGGTTATTGACGCCCATTCGGGCGAGCCAGTCACAGAAGTCCGTTTGCGAGGGCAGTGGATGGCGCCCCGTTTTACCAGGGATCACCGGCCCGCTCAGATCCTTGTTGAGGTCAGCGTAGCGCGCGCCCGGAATGTGATCCTGTTGCCACTTGATGCGACCGGCAGATGGGTCTGCAAGCGAAAACCGGCAATCAAAGACAATCGTGTCAGCGTCAGCCAGGCAGTTTGCGAGATTGCTGGTCTCGATGAGTGTACTCATTTGTGGTTGCTCGCTTGTGGTTGATTCACGGCCTCAGCCTCCGCTCAGTTTGACGGTGTGACCCAGTTTTTCAAGTTCCACCTTGATCTTGTCGCGCAGGTCACCCTGGATCACGATGTTGTTGTCTTCCACCGTACCACCGACGCCACATTTCTGTTTCAGCACTTTGGCTAACGCCTTCAGTTCTTCACCAGCGAGTGGCAGTCCTGTGACGATCACAACCGGTTTGCCAGCTCTGCCTTTGCTCTGGCGTTGCAGTCGAACGATGCCGTCTCCGGTTGGTTTTGGTGTGGCATTGCCGCGGCAGCGGCAGGTTGCCCTGGGCTGGCCACATTCGGGACAGCGCCGACCGGTGTCAGTAGAGTAAACGATGTTTTTTGATGGCATTGTCAGATTGGTCGCGTGGGAAAATAAAGTCTGTTACCTGTCTGTACCAGTTTCAACTATCCCCAAAAAAGAAAACAGCAAGTTCTTCATCAGCATTTGCCGTGTAACAGAAGTGGACAAACTGGAACAGGAATTCGGCAATATCACTGGTTTCCATATCCAGCGACTCAACCTCTTCACAGGCCTGCCACTGGGATGCGATTTGAATAATGTCGTCTTCCTCCAGTCTGGAAAGCTGGTCCTGCATACCGGGGTCCAGTTGGTAGATAAAAGGCCCGTCTTCGGTCAACTGGTGGCACAGTTCCTCCAGCGCCAGCGCGTCATCAAAAAAACACCCGGTTAACAATGCATAAAGCTGCGCCCTGGCATCACGAAAAAACGGTGACGCCATACAGGGGAAGTTGTCAGCAGGGCTGTCGTCTGGCTCCATTTCCTGAACCAGCTCTATCGCCCCAACAAAAATTATCTGGTGCATGGTTGTGGCGCCCGTTGTGGTTTAGAGTGATTTAGAGTGATTTGACCGGGAGCAATTTAAAGCGCTTCCACTTCATCCGCCTGCAGTCCCTTGTCGCCATCGACAACAACAAAGCCGACGCGTTGGCCCTCTGAGATACTTCGTCGGCCGTCGCCAAGGATGTTTCGGTAATGGACAAAAACATCATCACCCTGGTCGCGTGTGATGAATCCGTAACCTTTCTTGACGTTAAACCACTTTACCGTGCCGGTTTCGGCTGTGCTGCTCGCGCCGCTCGCCGGGCTTTTGGCTGCAGTTTTTGGTGCCGCGGTTTTTTGCCCCGCGGTATTTGCCAGTAGGGCCCCGGCGAGGATAGCGGCGATGATGATGACCAGTTCGGCAAGATCGCGCGTTGTTGATGGAATTCTCAGCGTCTGGTGTTGAATGGCGCCGATGATGAGAAAGGCGATGACGCCAATCACCGGACTAATGATCAGGCTTTTTTTTGTTGAGTTCATGGCAATGCTTGTTTTATGAAAAGTTTGTGTGAGGTGGGCTATTGCATTAAAGAATGAAACAGCGGCGTTAATGATACTGGCAGCGCACGATAATACCAAGTCGTGACGCGGGCGCACGCTGTTGCATGGGGCACGGCACTGTCTCTGTGTTTGGGTGTGGCAACTGGTGCGGCAACTGGTGTGGCAACTATAGCGCGTCGAGTATCTCTCGATACTGCCTGACGGTCGAATCAAGCCCCATCCAGAGCGCATCCGAGATAATCGCATGGCCAATCGAAACTTCTGCTACACCTGGCACCTCGCGGCAGAAGGTACCGAGATTGACCAGATTCAGATCGTGGCGAGCGTTAATGCCGAGGCCAAGCGAAGTGGCGAGCCTGGCGGTCTCTACAAAAGGTGCGAGCACTGCCTCGTGGTGCCCGAATACCTCGGCATAGGGGCCGGTGTAGTACTCGATCCGATCAACACCCAGACGCGCGGCGAGTTCTATCTGGTGAGGTACAGGGTCCATAAAAAGGCTGACCCTGGTACCCATGGCATGCAGTGACTGCACGATAGCGGTCAGACGATTGGATTCAACGGTCAGGTCCCATCCATGATCGGAGGTCAGT
>CAYGNA010000028.1:2595-20435 GCA_964351065.1 uncultured Pseudomonadales bacterium | reverse complement strand
CCAAGGTGCGCGCCATGACCCGGGTGGCGACACCCGACAACGAAGCATACCTGCTACACATCGCCCGCTTTGGTACCGCGGCCCATGTTGAAAAGCTGGTTCGCGGCTATCGCCGTTGTCGCGAGTTGAATGAAGACAAGGATCTCGCCGACCTCTACCGCAGCTTCAGTTACCACCAGGATGATGACGGCATGTATGTATTCCGGGGCCGCCTGCCTGCAGACGAAGGGGAGTTGGTTGCGAGCGCCTTGCGTCACCTGTGGGATGAGATCTACCGGGAACGTGAGCAGGCGCTCGCCGAGCATCTTGCCGAAAGCAGCGCGGAAGACAACACCGAAAACAGGGCCCTGCAGCCAGAAAATGTTTCCGCGGAAACAATTTCAAAGCCAGCAGGTTTCAGTTGTGCAACCGCCTCGGCGATGGTGCGCATGGCCGAACACTACCTTGCAACTGGCACAAACGGCGCCAGCCTCATCAACAGCGGCGACAAGTGCCAGCTGTTGGTTCATGTGAATCTCAATGCCGCCAACATCGACACGCAAATTGAGGGAGGCGCTGCCCTTCACTTCCCTTCATTCGGCGACGGCGGGTTTCTGCACCCCAAACTGGTCAGAAAGCTTGCCTGTGATGCCAGCCTCCGCGCTGTGGGTGAAGACGATGCCGGCAATGTCATCAGTATAGGCCGCAAGTCACGCATCATTCCGCGCGGCATGGCCATGGCGCTCAAACAACGCGACCAGGGTTGCCAGTATCCCAACTGTTACCAGACCCGCTGGACTGATGCACATCACATCAAACACTGGGCTGATGGCGGTGAGACTTCACTCGATAATCTCATCACCCTGTGCCGCTTTCACCACACCGGTCTGCACCGGGGTGACTATCAAATTGAGCAGTCGAACACTGGTCATCGTTCTCTTTTACGTTTTGTGAGCAAGCATGGCTTTGAAATCAAACGTGTCTTGCCACACACGCCGCAGAATGCCAACGAGGTGGTAAAGGCGATTGAGCTGGAGCGCAAGCGGCAGGGCGTCAACATTACGCCCGCCACAGCCGTCACGCGCTGGGATGGGGGTGGCATGGATTATAGTGTTGCGATCCACCAACTGTTCCAGAGTGATTCCCGACAACTCGAATAATTTTTTGTCTGGATGTTAGCTATCGGCCAGGTGCGGAAGTTGATTCAAGCACACGATTTGTTGCGGACGCTGCGTGAAACGAGTGAAGCAGCAAGGCAGCATCGACAGGTCATTTGTTAGCAGCCGCGTTCGGAGTTGGTTGGGGCATGCAATGCACGGGGAGACAAGAGGGCTGCGCAAAGCGATTTTTGCGCCAGTACGGTTTACTCGACGGCGAGGTGTATAGATACGTATATAGAGTTGGCGTTTTCGAAAATTATTGAAATAAATCAATAGGTTGAACAATATAGTGGCGGAGAGAGAGGGATTCGAACCCTCGATACGTTGCCGTATACACACTTTCCAGGCGTGCTCCTTCAGCCACTCGGACACCTCTCCGGATCAGGTCCGTGGATCACGTACCCTTTAAAAAATTAGGCCACCTCAGCCGCATCCCGGCACACGAATACGCCGCTACCGTTGCTCCCTTCCGGGCCTGGCGGGGTTCACAACTCTTCGTTGCGAGAGGACCGAGGTGGTTGGCGCGCAGTATACCGTAAACCAGTGCCCGGATACACGAGGCAAGGACAAAGCTGTGAGATACTCCTGCATCGTGTGTTTTTTTGAGGAAAGGCCAGTGGATTCGCGGATCACAACTGATTTTGTAGAGGCAAATGGGCTGACGTTTGAGGTGGATATGTGCGGCGCAGGCGACCGGCTGGCAATCTGCCTGCATGGCTTCCCAGAGCACAGTATTTCGTGGCGGCACCAGTTACCCATGTTGGCGGACCTTGGTTATCGGGCCTGGGCGCCAAATCTTCGGGGATACGGCAAGTCATCAAGACCACCTCTCGTCGAAGACTACGATATGGAACACCTGCTTGCAGATGTGGCGGCGCTGATCGATGCGTCCGGCTGCCGCGAAACGGTGCTGCTTGCGCATGACTGGGGCGCTGTCATCGCCTGGCAGTTTGCGATCAAACAGGTGCGACCCCTCGCCAAACTGGTGATCTGCAATGTACCGCACCCGGGGCCCATGCAGCGGGAACTTAAGGGCTGGGCCCAACTGAAAAAGTCCTGGTATGTATTTTTCTTCCAGATTCCCTGGTTGCCGGAAAAAATAATGGGCATGGACAAGGCGCGCCCCGTGGCCGACGCCATCTATTCGTCCGCCGTACTGAAGAACCGGTTTCCGCCCGAGGTGCTCGAAGTCTACCGCCAGAGTGCAGCGCAGCCAGGTGCCCTGACAGCCATGATCAACTACTATCGTGCCCTGCTGCGTAATCGTGAAACGCGCGGCACCAGTGCCTGGCCTATTATTGAGACGCCCACGTTGATGCTGTGGGGCGAGGAGGACGTTGCGCTGACCAAGGCGTCTACCTATGGTACTGAGCAGTTTGTGAAAGAACTGGTGATTCGTTACCTGCCAGGCATTTCTCACTGGGTGCAGCAGGAAGCACCCGAGGCCGTGAACCCTATGATCGAAGCTTTTCTGACAGGCGCACCAGTGCCTGAGATGCACTGGGAAATAGCGCTTACCGTGCCGGAGATGCTGGCAGGTGAAGGTTCATGACGTGCTCTACCGTGCCGTCTGCAATACGGAGTTCAAGCCAGGTTTCGACAAACTCCTTCAAATAGATGTCCTGCGGTAGCAGGTATGCCTTTTCGAGGTAGGTCAGGGTCTGGCCGGGCATTGCTGCACAGAGCGTGGGTATTTGTGATGTCTTGAGGCGCACCTCAATGGCATCGGTGATCATTACGTCAGCGCGACCTTCGGCGATCTCATCGAATATTTTGGTGTTGTCATCGAATACGCGCACTTCAGCCGCGGTGATATTGGCCTGTGTAAAAACCTGGTTGGTACCACCCGGATTCACAATCACACGGACGCCGGGCTGGTTGATCTGGGCGAGCGATGCGAGCTTCTCCCTGTCTTCACAACGGATGATGGGGGTTTTGCCACCGCGATAGTAGGGCGGCGAGAAAAATGCGGTCTTCTGCCGGGCTGTGTTCCTGGAAATGCCACTCATGCCGATATCAAACTTGCCCGCGGCAAGATCGTTCATCAGTGTTGGCCAGGATGTCTGGATGAATGTTGCCTCGACACCAAGCGCTCCTGCCAGGTCGCGTGCGAGATCAATATCAATCCCCTCAAATGTATTGTCATCTTGCAGGTGCGAAAAGGGTGCGTAGTCACCCGTTGTGCCAATGCGAAGCACACCGGTCGCGAGTACCTGGTTCAGTCGGTGCTCAAATCGCTGTACCCGGGTGAGTGCAAGAAAGAGCGCCTGTTCTGTCGTATCTGAAAGTCCTTCAATAGCGATGGCGTCCTGGAAGGCTGCCAGATCGTACTTTGTGATGGCTGGGGTCTCTCTGAGTCCCCGCAGAATTGCATCGCCCAGTTCCAGTAGCCTGGGTCTGACTTCCGCATTCAGGTCCGGGGCAGAAGTCGGCGGATTGCCACTCACATAAACATCAAACCAGTAATGCTGGATCTCTTTGGCGGCTTCCATCTGGAGCTGGAAAAAGTCGAGGCTGGTTGTTGGCACCAGCCCTGCATCAAGTGCACTTACGGCAGCGCTTTGGAGTACGACTTGCTCGCGCGCCAGGTCTTCAATGGGTTGGTCTGCCTGCCATTTGAATGCGGCAACGTCCTTCATCAGCGCGAGTCGCGCGTTGATGAGACTAAACAATTCACCCGCGCTGTCCGCGCGACTGAAAGGGACAGTCATCAGTTGGGAGATAACAAAACATGTCAATAGCAGGTGTTTCATGCGTGGATGTTATCACGGGTCTGCTGCGCCTTCTGACCAGCGCGTAACTGTGGTAGTTTTGCCCTTTTCCCGATACTGGACTTACCATGACAGACCCGGTTTTATACGAGCAGGACGGTCACGTTGTGACCCTGACACTAAACAGGCACGAAACACGCAACGCGATTTCAGAAGACGAAATGGTGGACGCAATTGAGGCCGCCTGTCATCGCATCAACGGTGATCACAGCGTGCGCGTGGCGATCCTGACGGGTGCCGGTAGCGCGTTTTCCTCAGGTGGTAACGTCAAGGATATGAAAGACAAGGCGGGTATGTTTGGTGGTACAGCAACGGAAATCCGGGATGGCTACCGACGGGGTATCCAGCGCATTCCGCTGGCAGTTAATCGCCTTGAAGTGCCAATTATTGCCGCGGTGAATGGTGCTGCGATTGGCGCCGGCTGTGACCTGGCGATGATGTGCGATATGCGTATTGCATCCGAAAAGGCCATTTTTGCGGAGAGTTTTGTCAAAGTGGGCCTGATTCCTGGTGATGGCGGCGCGTGGTTTTTACCGAGGGTTGTTGGTCTTTCTCGCGCCAATGAAATGGCGTTTACCGGTGAACCGGTGGATGCTGCAACAGCGCTTGCCTGGGGCATGGTGTCGCGAGTTGTGCCACCGCAGCAACTGATTTCCGCCGCGAACGAACTTGCTCTGCGGATTGCTGTGAATCCACCCTCGGCACTGCGGATGACCAAGAAGCTGATCAAAGAGGGGCAGCACACCCAACTCGAAACGATACTCGAAGTCTCGGCATCGCTGCAGGCACTGGCGCACCAGACGAAGGATCATGTGGAGGCGGTAAACGCCATACTCGAGAAACGTCCGCCGAATTTTACCGGCGAATAGCGTCACTATCGGCTAGCTTTCCAGCAGGTCGTACTTTTTCAGATAGCCGCGTAGCTGGTGGTAGGTGACCCCCAGCGCGTCGGCGGTTTTCTTCTGGTTGAACTGACTCGCCGCCAGTGCAGATTTAATCAGGTTTATCTCGTAGTCCTGCACCGACTGCTTGAAGTCGATGGGGAAGTCGCCTGCCGCTAAAGCGTTGCTGGTCGACACGGCGGGCTCATCAGCTTCCTGTTCGTCCTGCGGTGTGTTTTCGTCACTGCTGGATCTGGTCGCGTTGGATTTGCCAATCCGGTAAGGCGAGTCGAATGGGTCGAGGGAAATCAGGTCGATCGGTGCGTCAGGATCCTGGCTTCGATAAACGCTGCGCTCAACCACATTTTTAAGCTCACGTATATTGCCCGGCCAGTGATGAGCTAGCAGTACGCGCCGGGCCGCGGTGCTGAAACCGGGAAAATATTCCCGCTCAAGATCAATGGCCATGGTTACGGCAAAGTGTTCAGCGAGATTCAGTATGTCCTCAGGTCTGGAGCGCAGCGGGGGCAAGGTAATGACGTCAAAGGCGAGTCGGTCCAGCAGGTCTTCGCGGAACTTCCCGCGCCGCGCCAGCGTTGGCAGGTCTTCGTTGGTTGCTGCGATCAGGCGTACGTCGACCTTGAGGGTTTTGCTGCCGCCAACCCTTTCGAATTCACCATATTCAATCACACGCAGGATTTTTTCCTGCACCAGGGGCGACGTTGTCGCCAATTCATCGAGGAACAGGGTGCCACGATCTGCTCGTTCAAAACGGCCCTGATGCATTTTTTGGGCGCCGGTAAATGCGCCTGCGTCGTGGCCAAACAGTTCAGTTTCCAGTAGCGTTTCACTGATCGCAGCGCAGTTCATCTTGACAAATTCCTGATCCCAGCGCTTTGAGAGGTAGTGCAAGCGCGCCGCAATCAGTTCTTTGCCGGTGCCGCGCTCGCCGACGACGAGCACGGGCTTATTAAGCGGAGCCGCCTGGGAGACGAGTTCAAGTACCTCCATAAAGGCAGTGGATTCGCCCAGCAGGCGATCGGCGTGTTCTCTGGGGGTCATGGTTGGCGTCCGGTGTTGGAAAAATAGCCAACTATTGGCTGGAATCGCTACTTGTTAACGCTTCAGGATGATACAGGATTTTGAGGGGGTTTATAAAACCTTTTTAAAACAGTGAGATATGAACACTGGCCAGATTGGCACGAATCCTGAATTAATATTGGCAAGAGTAGCCAAAAGCGGCTTTTTTAGTTCAACTAGCGAGGTAGTGAAGATGGGCATTTTTTCCCGATTCAGCGACATCATCAACTCCAACATCAACGCCATTCTGGATAAGGCAGAAGATCCGGAGAAAATGGTTCGGCTGATTATCCAGGAAATGGAAGAAACCCTGGTCGAAGTCCGTACGCAGTCGGCCAAGCTGATTGCTGACAAGAAAGAACTGGCCCGCAAGTCTGAGCGAATGGTCAGGGAAGCCGGAGAGTGGGAGCGTAAGGCAGAGATCGCATTATCGAAGAACAGAGAGGATCTGGCGCGCGCTGCGCTCAAAGAAAAGTCGGAAGTTGAAGCAGCGGTGTTAGGCATCAACGAGGATCTTGACCAGATAGAGCACAACCTGGGCAAGCTGTCAGCGGACATTGGGTTACTGCAGCAAAAACTGACTGATGCCAAGGCACGCCAGAAAGCCCTGATCGTGCGTGGCAAGACCGCTCAGTCCCGCATGGGTGTGAAGCGACAGTTGCATAGTGTCAACATTGATGAAGCCATGAACCGCTTCGAGCGCTATGAGCGCAAGATCGACGACATGGAAGGCGAGGTTGAGGCTTATGACCTTGGTCAGAAGAACCTGGCTGATGAGATTGCAGACCTGGAAGCAGATGAGCGGGTCGACGAGGAGTTGGCCAAGCTTAAAGCCCGGCTCAACCCCGCAACCAGTGATGCTAACCCCAGCGAGTAGGGATGGAACACACAATAAAAACGAGCAGACTCAAGAACTGAGGTGTAGTGATGGATGGCATAGTCGTAGCTTTTTTTGTTCCGATTGTTGTGTTCCTGGTGATCGTTGCCCCGATCTGGATCGTGTTTCATTACAAGACCAAAGCCAACGCGGTGAATGGTCTGACGACACGAGAGCGGGCAGAACTCAATGAGATGATTGACGTCGCCAACAAGATGGCTGCCCGGATCGAAACGCTTGAAGCAATACTTGATGTTGAGAGCCCGGACTGGCGCGAGAAGCAGAGTAACGTTGGCTAGCGCGACCCGGAAAAGACAAGGCGAAATTGCGAGAGGATGGATTTGTGAGCAGATCTGACCAGGAAGACATGGAACGTGCCGCAAGGCGTGCGCGGCGCCTCGCCGAGAGGGCGGAGCAACGTGCGCAGCGCAAGGCCGAACAGGCAAGGCGAGCGGCAGAGCGAGCGGAACTGTTGGCCCAGCGAGCCAGGCGTCGGCCGGCGCGTGACAGCAGTGCGAACTTCGAGGACCGCGTTGATCGGCTGGCCGAGAAGTGGGAGAAAAAGGCAGAAGCGTGGATCGATGAGCAAAGTCGCAAGCTTTTTTCCGACGATGCGAATGAGGACTGGGATGATGACGGCGCGACTGGGGACGCTGGTCTGCGGAGTGCTGAACAGGAAGCACGGCGCGCGCGCACGGAGGCAGATCGTGCTCGCCGCAGGGCCGAAGAGGCAGAATTACGGTCAAGCGCAAGCAATCGAACCGCCAGCCGACGTGAACGCCGCCGTGCCCGTCGAAGTCGACGGATGCGAACCATTCGAAGTCGATTCAACACCGGCCGTGGCCTGTATCGGGACAAGGACAGGGGTAAGGTCTGCGGCGTTTGTGCGGGCCTCGCGGATTACCTGGATGTCGACACCTGGCAGGTACGACTGGTTGCAGTGCTTGGGCTCGTGTTTATCCCCTCGGTGACAGTGCCTGTCTACTTCATCACTTATTGGATGATGGACGATAAACCCTACTATCGTCGTATGACCGACAGTTATGAACCATCGACTCCAGATGAGGAAGACATCGACGTGCAAGACTTTGATGCGCAAGGTTTTGATATGCAAGGCAAGGATGCGGCAACCAGACCGGCAAACAAAAAACAGCGCACGCGTCAGTCCCGGGAGAGTGCGCCGGAAATGAGCAACGCCGAGGCGTTTCATGCGGCCAAGCAGAAGTTTGGTGACCTGGAACAGCGCTTGCGTTCAATGGAATCACACGTCACCTCGTCCAGATTCGAGCTACAGCGAGAGTTGCGCAAGATCTCTGGTGATGAATCATGAGTGCAGAAACCCGCAGCATTGAAAAGTTCGATCGGGTTCGGTTTCGTGGCCCTGGCATTCTCAAGATTGTGCAAGGTGAAACTGAGGCTCTGAATGTGCAGGCGCCTGCCTACCTGTTGCCTGACATTGAATCCTCGGTAGAAGCCGGTGAATTGCGATTGGGTGTTCGGGCTCGCAAAATTGTCTCCTTGCGAGTCCATCGTGAGGTCATTTCGTACACGCTTACTGTAAGGGAACTCAATGCACTGAAATCCTCCGGCCTTGGTCGGGTGCTTATCCCGGACATTGATAACGATCGCTTTCGGGTTGAACTCTCCGGTATGGGCCACGTGATCGTTGAACAGCTGACGGCAGATCGGCTTGAGGTGCTAATCAGTGGAGCCGGAACGATTCATGTCAAAGGTGATGTGGAAGCGCAATCTGTGCGCATAACCGGCGCGGGACATTACAAGGCCCAGGAACTTGTCAGCGACTTTGCCAGTGTTGAGATTTCTGGCGCGGGCGCGGCTGATATATCCGTGAGCGAGGATCTGGACGTTGCGATTAGTGGAGCGGGCCATGTCAGCTATGCCGGGTACCCCGAGGTGGTCAAACGTATCTCGGGGGCCGGTTCAGTGAGTCGACGGCGGCGACCAGGTCGAGCACCGGTGAATGGAGAAGATCATGGATAAAGTCTTGATTGGGCTCGCTGTAGCGGTGGTGCTGTGGTGCATTGGTGATGCCATTGTGCGCATAATCAAAGCGAGCAAGAGTAACGCGGGTGGACCTCTGTCACAGAAGGTGACCGATCTTGAAGCCGACCTGGCTGCAGTGGAACAGGACCTGGACGATGCGCGCGAGCGGATTGTGGTACTTGAAAAAATTGTGAATGAAGGCAATCACGAGCTGCGGCGGAAGATTGATGGCCTGGGGTAACCCCTGGGGCATTAATCGATAAAATCAGGGCTGAGGTCGTCGGGCAGGTCCAGATCTGTGCCACTGTCAAAAGTAAAAGTATAAAAGCCCCCTGCAAATCCCCCGGGCTGCTGTTCATGGTAGCGGGAATCTGAATAATCGCTGATGACCTTGCGCCAGAATGGTTGAGCGTTCTTGTTGCTGCGAAGTACGCGCACACACCAGGGTCCAGGAAAAAGATTCCATAGCCAGGTTGCAGCGGCCTCGCCAAGCCCCGCGCGACGGGATTCTGGTACCACATAAAACTCGGCGAGTTCCATTACCTGGCGCCCGTTTTGAGGATCAACCTCATGGCGAACCAGCGCAAAGCCTGCTGGCTTTTCATCGAGCCAGAACAGGAATGGATAGCGGTTTGGGTCTTCCCAGTAGTGTGACAGGTAGGGGTAGATGTACTGCCCGGACTCGTCCTGTTCCACCGTCTCAAAAGTTGCAAATTCGCGCAGGTAATCCTGCAGCAATTCCGCCAGTGTTGCCGATTCAGCCTTTTTGGCAGAGCGAACCAGAAGATTCATCGAT
The DNA here is from genome assembly GCA_964351065.1 of uncultured Pseudomonadales bacterium. GTDB lineage: Bacteria > Pseudomonadota > Gammaproteobacteria > Pseudomonadales > Azotimanducaceae > JANQJA01. The sequence continues at coordinate 10,887 of CAYGNA010000028.1, read as the reverse complement.
TGGCCTCATTTGTTTGCGTCGAGCAGCTTGAACAACCTGTCCGGGTAATTGGTGAAAACGCCGTCAACCGACAGGTCCACCATTCGCTGCATGTCGTCAGGTTCATTGACCGTATACACAAGTACCTTCAGCCCTCTCTGGTGTGCACCTTCAACCAGCGTGGTTGTCACCATCGACAGGTCAAGGTTAATTGACCAGGCAGACAGGGCTTCGGCAACCTGGTAGCTGTCCCGGCTGTTGCGGCGCCCGAAGAGTGCACCCCGCCTAAAGGTGGGATCAGCCAGCATCAATTCGCTATGGGAAAACGATGACAGCAGGAATTCCTCGCTGTCCCAGCCTCGGCTGCAGTATTCGTTTAACAGGCGGCTGACTGGGCCGGCTGTATTTGGTCCCTTGAGTTCAATGTTGATTCCGGCGCGATGATCAACCAGGTCTATCACCTCGCGCAGGAATGGCACGCATTGTCCCTCACCGGCATCCAGCGAGCGAATGTAGTCAACCGTGCTGGTTTCGACGCGCCCATGCCCGTCGGTGGTGCGATCCAGCTTGTCATCATGGATGACAATCAGTTCATCTTCGACCGAGTACACGTCCAGTTCTACCCACGGACATCCCATTTCGAGTGCCAGTTCGAAAGAGGCCAGTGTATTTTCTGGCCTGTAGCCCATGGCACCACGATGGCCAATACAAATCATGTCAGTCAATCTCTTATCCTGATTGGGAAACCGCACACTGTAAGACCGGCAGTGATCTATTGTCCAATTCTTCGTACAATGCGCGGTCCGATACCATAAATTTACTGGCTTACCAATGAGCTACCAGGTCCTCGCGCGAAAGTACCGACCTGCCAATTTCCAGGAAATGGAAGGGCAGGAACATGTACTGCGGGCGCTGGTCAACGCGCTCGAGCAAAACCGGCTGCACCATGCGTACCTCTTCACGGGTACTCGGGGCGTCGGCAAGACGACAATTGCACGAATTCTGGCGCGCTGCCTGAATTGTGATACCGGTGTCACGGCAACACCCTGTGGAGAGTGCAGTTCATGCCAGGAAATTGCCCAGGGGCGCAGTGTTGATTTGATCGAGGTCGATGCGGCCTCGCGTACCCGGGTGGAGGACACCCGCGAACTGCTTGATAACGTGCAGTACATGCCGACCCGCAGTCGATTCAAGGTGTATCTCATCGACGAGGTGCACATGTTGTCCACGCACAGCTTTAATGCACTGCTAAAGACGCTGGAAGAACCTCCCGAGCACGTCAAATTCCTGCTCGCCACGACCGATCCCAAGAAACTGCCCGTAACGGTTCTTTCCCGGTGTCTCCAGTTCAATCTCAAGAACCTGTCGCCAGAGCGAGTTGTTCACTACCTGAAGCAGATCCTGGCAAAAGAACAGATCGAGTTTGATGAAGCAGCACTTTGGCAACTCGGCAGGGCAGCGGACGGTAGGATGCGGGATGCGCTTAGCCTGACGGATCAGGCAATCTCGTTTGGTGAGAACCGACTGGCCGAGGCGGATGTGCGGCTGATGCTCGGTTCAATTGATCATCGCGAGGTCTATGAACTGCTCGATGCGCTCATTGCAAAAGACGCTGGCAGGATGTTGAAGCGGATAGCTCAGCTGGCAGAGTTTGGGCCCGACTATGAAATGCTACTCGCCGAAATGTTGCGTGTACTTCACCGTGTTGCCGTGGCTCAGGCTGTGCCGGGAGCTGTTGATAACAGCCAGGGGGACAAAGAGCTTGTGGAGGCAGTCGCGAAGGCGCTTGGACGTGATGACGTTCAGCTGTATTACCAGATTGGACTGATTGGGCAGCGTGATCTGCCGTTGGCCCCTGATCCTCGCGACGGCTTCGAAATGATCATGCTTCGTATGCTCGCTTTTGCCCCGGCGGAGATGGTTGCGCCGCCGGGTGGAGGCGAGCCAGTTACTCCAGGTCCGGCAAACCCCGGTGGTGGCAGTCCGATCCAGGATTTGCTGTCGAAAATCTCCGGCGGCAGTAGTAATGAAAAGGTGAGTAGCAGTAAAAGTGAAGGGGCCGTTGTGTCACAGGTGTCAGCACCACCGGTCGCGTCAACCCCTGTTGAGGTGCCTGTTGAGGTGCCTGTTGAGACACCTGTTGAGACAACCGTGGGGCACAAAGCACTGCTTGAAACCCGGCAGGCGGTCAACGCAACAAAGCCAAAGCCAAAGCCAAAGCCAGAGCCAGCGCCAGAGCCAGAGCCAGAGCCAGAGTCAGCGTTGTCTGGTGTTGCCACACAAACTTCTACTGCTGCAAACACCAACATGGACCGGCTGCGGGATGCGCCAGACGATGCGGATGGGCCAGATGAGCCCGGTCACGTATCACCTGACAACTGGAGTGAAGTGTTTCACTATCTTGGTTTGACGGGGGTAACGCGGACGCTTGCCGCGAACTGTATTCTTATTGACGTGACGGCGGAGGCTATCGTGTTGCGGCTGGAACAACATCATGCAACCCTCTGGAATGAAACTCACGAGAAGCGTATTGCCGCTGCGCTCACCCGATTTCTGGTTAAAAAAGTGGGTGTAAGAATTGAGATCGGCGCGATTGACAGAGAAACCCCGGCCCAGGCAAGTGATCGCGAGGCTGAGGAACGAAGAGTCCAGGCAGTGTCAGCGATCAAAAACGATACGAATGTTCAGCAGCTGATTCAGACGTTTGACGCCAAACTCAACGTCGAGAGTATTGTGCCGCGAACCCAAGCAGGAGAGTGAGATGACAATGAAAGGTGGCCTGGGTGACCTGATGAAACAGGCGCAGGAAATGCAGGAGCGTATGAAACGCATGCAAGACGAGATTGCAGCCGCGGAAGTGACGGGGCAATCCGGGGCGGGGCTCGTGAGTGTAACCATGAATGGCCGCCATGACGTGAAGCGGGTTCAGATTGATGACAGTTTGATGCAGGAGGATAAAGAAATTCTGGAAGACCTGCTCGCGGCTGCGGTTAATGATGCAGTCCGCCGACTGGAAGAGCAAAATCGTGACAAGATGTCCGAGCTGACGGTCGGGATTCCGCTGCCGCCCGGCTTCAAGTTTCCGTTCTCCTGATTTTCCATTGAATAACTCACTACTCGATCAACTTGTTGAGGCACTGTGCTGTTTGCCAGGGGTTGGTCCCCGGACCGCACAGCGGATGGTTCTGCACCTGCTGGAGCGCAATCGTGAGGGTGGCAGGCATCTTGCCGGCCGGCTGATGGCAGCGATGGATGGCGTTACACATTGCGAGCAGTGTCGTAATCTGACAGAAGATGAACTATGCGCTATCTGTGCGAACGAGGCGCGAGACTCATCAATCATCTGTATCGTCGAGTCGCCCGCCGATGTGCTGGCGATTGAACAAACCGGTCATTATCGTGGGCTCTACTTTGTGCTTATGGGCAACCTGTCGCCGATTGACGGTATTGGCCCTGCCGAAATTGGTATCGACCAGTTGATGGCACGGCTATCGAGCGGCATTACAGAGGTCATTATGGCGTTGGGCACGAGTGTCGAAGGTGAGGCAACAACACATTACATTTCGACTGCGGTCAAAGCCCAGGGCATTCGGGTAACACGCATCGCACAGGGTATTCCGCTCGGCGGCGAACTTGAGTACATAGACGGTGGTACTCTGTCCCATGCACTCAACGGTCGCCGGCAGTTATGACAATCTCTTTTCAGTACATCAATACCACCCCGGACCTCGAAGCCGTGGTGGCTCGGTGCCGGCGCAAGACAGCGGTTTCTATTGATACCGAATTTGCCCGTTCGCACACCTACTATCCTGAGGTTGGGCTGATTCAGATCTATGATGGTGAGGCCTGCTTCCTGATTGACCCCCTGGCGATTGATGAGCTTTCCAGTCTGGCTGATCTGCTGGAAGACAAAAAAGTGCTTAAGGTTTTCCATGCCTGTTCTGAGGACATGGAGGTATTTCAATATGCGATTGGCACACTGCCCGTGCCCGTATTTGATACCCAGGTTGCCGCGGCTATTGCCGGGGATGGTTTCTCCATGAGTTATCAGAAACTGGTCGAGAAGTATCTTTCGTTGAATGTGCCAAAAGAAGAAACCCGGTCTGACTGGTTGCAGCGCCCGCTCAGTGAAGCGCAACTTGACTATGCCGCACTGGATGTTATCTACCTGCTGCAGGTCTACGAGCGCCAGCAAGCTGCACTCGTGACAGCAGATCGATTGGGCTGGGTTCACCAAGAGTGCGCGCTGCTGGGTATTGATGTCGCGACCAGTATTGACCCGGAAAATGTCTACCTGCGGGTCCGGGCTGCTGCACGCATGGTACCGGCAGAGCTGAACCTGTTGCAGGCACTGTGCGCCTGGCGCGAAGTGTGCGCAAGACGGCTGAATCTGCCCAGGAATCGTGTCGTTGAGGAGAAGGCGCTGGTTGCGCTGGTTCGAACACGCCATCCGGATCGTGAATCACTGGCAACCGCTGGTTTGACGCCACGCCAGATCAGGAAATACGGTGATGACATCATGGCTGTGCTGGAAGACGCGAGTGTGGCTGACAAAGGCTCATTTCCTGCATCGATGGAAGAAGAACCAGTGAGCAACGAAAAAATCAAACGCTTGAAACAGCTCGTTGACAGGCAGGCCGAAGCGCTCAACATTGCACCAGAGATGTTGGTTCGCCGCCGTCAGTTGGAGGAATTGCTGCGATCAAATGCTGATGGCACCGGGTTTGAGTTACCTATCGCATTGCAGGGTTGGCGCCGTGAAGTCATTGGTGACATGCTCCTTCGCGCGGTTCAGCAGGGTTAAGCGGTGCAAATTTCCTGTGAGGTTTACCGTAGCGCGCGACATGACAACATGTACCTGTATGTACGAGCCGAAGATGGTATGTCACGTGTGCCGGAAGCGTTGCTGGTGCACTTTGGTGAAGCGGTACCCGCACTGACCTTTGAGTTAACGCCGCAGCGCAAGCTGGCAAAAGAAGACCCGAAGCTTGTGATCAGCAACCTGCAAGAGCACGGTTACCACCTGCAACTGCCGCCGCTGTCCAACTGGCACCCTGAGAATGCCTGATAAACCCTGGTGGGAAGAAAAATCGCTGGCAGCGATGAGTCAGGCTGAGTGGGAGTCGCTGTGCGACGGTTGCGCGCGTTGTTGCCTGCACAAACTGGAAGACGCCGATACGGGTGAGGTGCACTACACGGATGTTGTCTGTCGCTACCTGGATAAGTCCTGTCGCTGTACCGAGTACCCCCGTCGTAACAAACTGGTACCTGATTGCGTCGTGCTGAGCCCCGAACTGGTTGATTCTTTTTACTGGCTGCCGGATACCTGCGCCTATCGCCTGCTAGCAGAAGGTAAGCCGCTTTTTGACTGGCATCCGCTGGTGTCAGGCGTGCGTTCCAGTGTGCGGGATGCGGACATTGCTGTGACCCGATGGCCCGTGGTGAGTGACGCCCATGTTCACCCCGACGACTATGAAGAGCGAATCATTCACTGGGTCCTGCAATAGTTGCCTTGCCTGGTGACGGCCGGGTAGTTCAGGCGTGGGTTGACGCCTGCGGATTGGTTGCAGGAGCGTCGTTTTCGGCGTCGGCCAGTGAAAACGTCTGCTCTTTCAGGTAAACAGTCAACGCCTTCCTGTTCGGGATGCTGGCCATTTCGCTCCATTTAATCGGTTGGCCGACAGATACGCGGATTGACGTTCCAAGCTTGTTTACTACCTCAGAAAGAAACAGGGCCGTTCGGAGCGTCTGTGAGAAAGCGCTGACGAAGTGGAACAGAAAACGGTTTTCGCCGTGGAAGTAGACCGGGACCACGGTGGCTTTTGACTGCGCCACTATCTTGCCAACAAAAGTGGACCAGGGCAGGTCTTCCAGCTTGCCAAGGCCAAACCGGCCTCTTGTTGCCACGCCACCCGACGGGAAAATAACCACGGTGCCGCCCTCTGCAAGTACCCGCTGCGCCGTTCGCTTGGTCTCAACATTGATTTTGATTGCATCCCGGTTCTCTTCAAAAGAGACCGGCAGAAACAGGGGTTCCAGTTTGGGATCACGGCACAACCGGGCGTGCAGCAGAATCTTGAAATCACCCCGGGTGCGGGATGCCAGTTCGCACATGATGGCGCCATCGACCACGCCAAACGGGTGGTTGGCGATAAACACAACGGGGCCCTCACGTGGAATCCGGCGTTCCTGGTTTTGATTGGCAGTCACGTGGACACCGGCGAGTTCCAGACCGCGGGAAAAAAAGTCGGGGAAGGGTAGCTGTTCGGCATGCAACTGGCGATGGATGGCCTCGATGCGTGCCCTGCCTGAGATTCGCTCCGTCCAGTCGATCAGGAAACGTTTCAGGGGTGGGTCATCGGGTTGCATGTACGAGATGACGGGCAGATCGTTGACGGGTTCTGACATTCAGGCATCCGCGCTTTGGCTTGGTGCAGTATGAAGTTTCACCCGGACTCGAACAATAGCCTTGCATTAAGTTTGGGTAAATTGCGTTCATTTTGTCTGCCAGGGTTCTGCTAAAATACGGTATGCCTTTGATTAGTGACTATGTGATCGCCTGGTCTGTCTATGCCCTTGCCGGCGTGGGTTGCTGCCTCGTGTGGTGGAAACTGACGTCGTTTGTCAGCAATCCCGGCTGGCGCGATATCATGCGTGGGGTGGCAGTTGTGATCATTTTTACGCCCTGGTATGCGGGTGAAACACCAGAATTTTACGCCCCGGCTTTTGTCGTTTTGCTGATGGATGTGTTACTCGAGGGAACGGCTGCGGGCATGAAGGGAGGTGTGGTGCTGCTTGTCGCCACATTCCTGATGTTGATTGTGCTCACGGTACGCCAGTTGCGCCGCCGATGAGTTCCGGGTGATTCGATGCACGCCTCCTTGATATGTCAGGGGCCGAACGTTATATTCCTTCAGCTTTATTGCCACGGTTTTTACTGAATATGAAATTTTCTAGCACTGCGACATATATTGCGACTGAAGAATTGCAGATGGCAGTAAATGCCGCTGTCACACTCGAGCGGCCGCTCCTCATCAAGGGTGAGCCTGGTACCGGTAAGACGATGTTGGCAGAGGAGATTGCCACCTCGCTTGGCATGGAACTGATTGCCTGGCACATCAAGAGCACAACCAAGGCACAGCAGGGGCTGTACGAGTATGACGCGGTGTCCCGGTTGCGCGACTCCCAGCTTGGTGATGATCGTGTCCACGACATCAATAACTACATCGCAAAAGGCAAGCTGTGGGAAGCGTTTCACGCTGACAAAAAGGTTGTTCTGTTGATCGATGAGATCGACAAGGCAGACATCGAGTTTCCGAATGACCTGCTGCTGGAACTGGACAAGATGCAGTTCCACGTTTACGAGACTGGTGAGACTGTTGTTGCACGTAACAGGCCGGTTGTTGTGATCACTAGTAACAACGAGAAAGAATTGCCCGACGCGTTCCTGCGCCGCTGCTTTTTCCACTACATCCAGTTTCCTGACCGGGATACGATGCAGGAAATTGTCGACGTGCACTATCCGAAGATTAAGCAAGATCTCGTCAAGGAAGCGATGGAAATTTTCTTCGACGTCCGCAAGGTGCCTGGGTTAAAGAAGAAGCCATCAACCTCAGAACTGATAGACTGGCTCAAACTGCTGATGGCAGACGATATTCCAGAAGAAATCCTGCGTAACCGGGATACCTCCAAGGCAATTCCGCCGCTCTATGGAGCGCTGGTGAAGAATGAACAGGATGTCCAACTGCTGGAACGTCTGGCATTCATGAATCGACGCCAAAACAGCGGGGGAGGCGGTCCCCAGCGAGGGTAAGCATTTATGCTGATTAATTTCTTTTTTGCGCTGAAGAAAGACAGGATTCCTGTCTCAATCACCGAACTCCTGCATTTGCTGGATGTGCTGAAGGCACGCCTGGTGTATGCCGATATTGATGACTTTTACTATCTGTCACGGATGGCTCTCGTCAAGGATGAGCGTCATTACGACAAGTTCGACCGCGCCTTTGCAACCTACTTCAAGGGCCTTGAAGATATGGCCAGCCTGCTGGCTTCTCTTATCCCGGATGAGTACCTGCGGCGGGAGTTTGAGAAGTCACTCACCGCGGAAGAACTCGAGAAAATCAAGTCCCTTGGTGGGCTTGAGGCGCTGATTGATGAGTTCAAGCGCCAGGTCGAGGAAGCGGCCAGGGGCGAGGGTAAAGAGAAAGATAAAGAAGGCAAGGGTCGCGACGGCAAAGGCAACGAGGGCAAAGAGCGTAACGGCAAGAAACGCCGTGGCAAGATTAATCTGCAACCAAGGCAAACGCTTTCTGA
>CAYGNA010000028.1:0-2585 GCA_964351065.1 uncultured Pseudomonadales bacterium | reverse complement strand
AATGGGAAAAGCGCGACTATAAGGCTTACGACGACAATGTCGAACTGGGTACTCGTGGCATCAAGATTGCACTTCGCCGCCTCCGCAAATTGGCGCGACAAGGTGCCGAGGACGAGTTCGATATCGATAACACGATCAACAAGACTGCCAAGAACGGTGGCCTGCTCGATATTGTTATGCGGCCAGAGCGTCGTAATACGGTCAAGGTCCTGCTTTTCCTCGACAGCGGTGGTTCGATGGATGCTCACGTCAAACAGTGTGAGGAGTTGTTTTCCGCCGCGCGGTCCGAGTTCAAACATCTTGAAACCTACTACTTCCATAACTTCATCTATGATGGCGTCTGGAAGGAGCACAATCGCAGGATGAGTGAACGAATCAATACCTTCGATCTGCTCCACAAGTATACGCATGACTACAAGGTGATTTTTGTCGGTGATGCCACTATGGCACCCTACGAAATCACCCATGCCGGCGGTAGTGTGGAACATTGGAATGAGGAACCTGGTGCGCTCTGGGTACAGCGCCTCATGGACACCTTTAACAAGGTCATATGGATCAACCCAACGCCGCAGGATACCTGGGAATATTCAAATTCTGTGGCTCTGACTAAACGCCTGGTTGATGATCATATGTTCCCCATGACAATCCGCGGCATTGAAGAAGGGATGAACTTCCTCTCCAAATAGGCTCTTCGTGGGTAACCTGCAGTATCAGGAACTGGCATCGGCGATTGACTGCTGCATGATCAGGGATCGTTTTGCGTTTCGTAAGGCACTGTTGGCCAGGCAGAAGCGTGGCAACCTTGCTGGAAAGGTAGAGCGCTCCCTGGCTCAGGCAGAACTGCGTCGGTTGAGCCGTCCGAGCGTCGAATTTCCAGCATCGTTGCCGGTGTGCCAGCGCCTTGACGATATCCGTTCGGCAATCGAACAACACCAGGTTGTCATCATCTCCGGTGAAACCGGCTCTGGTAAAACCACCCAGATTCCCAAGCTGTGTCTCGACATGGGGCGAGGTGTGTATGGCACGATTGGCCACACCCAGCCACGTCGGGTGGCCGCACGAACGGTTTCCAACCGGATTGCGGAAGAACTCGGCGTCACACATGGCCAGGAAGTGGGCTACCAGGTTCGCTTTACCGACAACACCTCACCGAATACCCTCATAAAAGTGATGACAGACGGTATCCTGCTGGCAGAAACCCAGGCAGACAGGTTCCTTGAAGGGTATGACACCCTGATTATTGACGAGGCCCACGAACGCAGTCTCAATATTGACTTCCTGCTGGGCTACCTCCGCCGCATATTGCCAAGACGACCTGATCTTAAGGTGATTGTGACGTCGGCGACAATTGACGTGGCGCGTTTCTCTGCCCACTTTGGTAATGCACCGATTATTGAAGTATCCGGGCGAACTTACCCGGTCGAAGTTTACTATCGACCAGCAGAGACAGGCGAGGAGTCTGACCTGCAAACCACAAACGGCATTCTCGAGACCCTGCGGGAAATCGTTCAGCTCGAAAAGAAACAGAAATCCCCCGGCGACGTTCTGGTGTTTCTACCGGGGGAACGGGAAATCAGGGACGTTGCGCTGGAGATTCGCAAATCTGATGTCCAGGGTTTTGAGGTGCTGCCCCTTTACTCACGGTTAGGCGTCGCGGAACAAACCCGGGTTTTCCAGAAGCATACGGGGCGGCGCGTGATCCTGGCGCCCAATGTGGCCGAGACGTCGTTGACGGTGCCGGGCATTCGCTATGTCATTGACCCCGGTCTCGCCCGCATTTCCCGCTATTCGATTCGCTCCAAGGTTCAACAGCTTCCGATAGAACCTGTTTCCCAGGCCAGTGCCGAACAGCGCAAAGGGCGCTGTGGCCGTGTGTCTGACGGCGTGTGTTTCCGTCTGTATTCGGAAGAGGATTTCATGTCCCGGCCAGCCTTTACCGCGCCAGAGATCATGCGAACCAACCTTGCTTCGGTCATTTTGCAGATGTTGTCTTTGCACCTGGGCGACATCAGTAAGTTTCCGTTTGTGGAACGACCCGACCAGCGACAGATCAACGATGGTTTCCACCTACTGAAAGAATTACAGGCGGTGGATGACAGAAAGAGCATTACCAGGCTCGGCAAAGAGATGGCGCGCTTGCCGGTCGACCTGCGCCTTGCCCGTATGCTGATTGAGGCAGGCAAGAACGGCTGCCTCTCCGAGGTGCTGACAATTGTCTCGGCGATGTCACTTCAGGACCCACGCGATCGGCCGGCAGAACACCAGCAGGCCGCGGATGAGAAACATCGGCGACACTGGCATGAACACTCTGATTTCATGACACTTATCAATCTTTGGGGCTTTTTTGAGACGCAGCGGCAGCGGCTTACCCAGGCAAAACTGCGGGCGTTTTGTCGTGAAAACTTCCTGTCCTTCCAGCGGATGCGCGAGTGGCGCGATAACCACCGCCAACTACATCTTTTGTGTCAGGAAATGAGCCTCCGCGAAAATGTTGAGCCGGCTGATTACGCCAGCATTCATCGCTCTCTGCTGGCAGGATTGTTGGGCAATATTGGTGAGAAGACTGAGGAGAACGAGTATCTGGG